>JBBRHN010000044.1:0-10613 GCA_038222685.1 Chthoniobacterales bacterium
GGGCAGGAGCGGGAGCCAGTCGATTTCCTCCGATACCCGCTGGCACGTGCTGCACGACATCCAGAGCCGGAGCCGATATGTTCTCGGCGGATGTGTCGAAGATGTCTGGGTCGGGGCAACGGCGGTGTTGGGGTTGTTGCCACAGGCAGGCGGACATCTCGGGTATATCGGCTCAAGCTTCGGCGGCGGAATCGGTGCGATGGCTGTCGGCTGGGATGGACGCTTTCGGCGCGCCCATCTCAGCGTGCCGACATTCGGCAACCAGCCCCTCCGCATGACGCTTCCGACAACCGGCAGCGGGGCGAGCGTGCAAAAATTTCTCAAAAAGCACCCCACGGCTGCGGACATCCTGAAATATTATGATGCGGCAGTCGCAGCGCGGCATGTGAAAATCCCGGTACTTTGCGCGTGTGCGCTCTTCGATCCCTCGGTCGCGCCGGCTGGGCAGTTCGCGATTTACAGTGCCCTTGCCGGACCGAAAGAGCTTTTCGTGCTGACCGCCGGACACCACGATTATCCAGCCTTGAGCGCGGAGGAAGCCGAATTGCGACAAAAAGTTTACAATTTCTTTGCAGACATCTGATGCGCTTTCGTTAATCAGGTAGTTCGTCGCAGGTCGCGACGACGATGCAACGCGAGTATCACAAATGGTGGAGCTGGCGGTTGGGCCGCGAGATGGAACTGCTTGTCATCGGGCATGCAGGGGCCAAGGTGCTTGTCTTCCCGACGCGCGGCGGACGGTTTTACGAATACGAGAACTTGCGCATGCCCGCGGTTCTGCGGCACAAGATCGAAAGCGGGCAGCTCCAATTTTTCTGCCTCGATGGTCTCGACGCGGAGACATTCTATTGCTGGTGGGCACACCCCGAGGGACGGATCCAACGCCACATTCAATACGAGGATTACATCCTGCACGAGGTCTTCCCGTTCATGAATTCAAAAAACTCCGACTCCTGCGTGATATCCCATGGGTGCAGCCTCGGGGCGTATCAGGCCGCGAACATTGCGTTCCGGCATCCGCACCTTTTCAAAAAACTCGTGGCTTTTTCCGGACGTTATGATCTGACCCGGAAGGCTGACGATTTTGACAGTCTGTTCGGCGGGCATTACAGCGAGAATGTTTACTTCAACACACCGACGCATTTTTTGCCGAACCTGGAGTGTCCCGCACTGCTCGGGCATCTCCGGGAAATGGACATCGTGCTCGCGATCGGCAAAGAGGATCCTTTCCGCGACAACAACGAGGAGCTCAGCGACATCCTTCAAAGGAAGGGCGTCGGACACCAAATTCACCGTTGGGACGACCGCGCACACAGCGGCTACTACTGGCGGAAGATGGCCCAGATTTACGTCTGAGAAAGGCAGTCCGGAGAACAAATGCCGGGCGTAACTCGGTTTGACGTCACCGCTTCAGTGCTTATGCTGTGGAAATGAAAGGTAATGGCAGACGCATCCTCGTGGGCATGAGCGGCGGGGTGGATTCGAGTGTGGCCGCGTGGATTTTGAAACGCGACGGGTGGGACGTGATCGGCGTGACGATGAAGGTGTGGCCGCAGGATTGCATCTCGCGGGCGGAGGACAAGTGTTGCGGTCCGTCGGCGATTGCCGATGCGCGTGGCGTGGCGCACAAACTCGGCGTGCCCCATTACGTTGTGGATGAGGCCAATGAATTCGAGCGCATCGTCATTAATTATTTTGCCAGCGAGTATCGCGCGGGCCGGACGCCGAATCCTTGCGTGATGTGCAATGAGCATTTGAAGTTCGGCAACCTCCGCACGAAAGCGAAGGCACTGGGAGCGGACTTCATCGCGACGGGTCACTACGCGATTATCGAACATCACGAGGATCGCGCCGTCCTCCGCAAGGGCCGCGACTCGCGCAAGGATCAGTCGTATTTTTTGTTCAGTCTTAATCAGGATCAGCTTCAGCACGCGCTCACGCCGCTCGGAGACATGACCAAGCCGGAGATCCGCGAAATCGCGCGCGAGTTAGGGCTCAAGGTCGCCGACAAGGTGGACAGTCAGGAAATTTGTTTCGTTCCGGGCAACGATTACAAGGCGTTTCTGCGGGGACATCTTGGTGAGGACGAGTTTCATCGAGGTGGAATTTACGACACGCAGGGGAATTTTCTCGGTGAGCATGAGGGCATAGAAATGTTCACCATCGGCCAGCGCAAGGGACTACCCGGCGGCTCGCCGAAACCGCGCTATGTCATCGACATCGACCCGGATTCGTCCCGCGTGATTGTCGGCGATGAGGAGGAATTGACGCGCGAGGAATTCGAAGTCGACCGCGCCTCATGGGCCGGAGGCGAGCCCACCGCGCCGATCCGCGTCACCGTCAAAATCCGCTACGCCCATCCCGGCACTGACGCCACAGTGGAAGCACTGCCAGGCGGCCGCGCCCGCGTGCGGCTCGACATCCCGCAACGAGCAGTCACCCCCGGCCAAGCCGCTGTTTTTTACGACGGAGATCGACTCGCTGGAGGCGGATGGATTGTGCGTCAGCCCAGCCTCGTTGCCGCGTGACGCAGATCGTTCTCACGACGTTTGCCGACGAACAAAGTGCCGCCGAGGCCGTTCGCAAGCTCGTTACGGAACATTTGGCGGCCTGCGGCACAATGATGCCCGGTGCGCGCTCGATCTACTTTTGGGATGGAAAGTTGGAGGAAAACACCGAGACCGTCGTGTTGTTCAAAACGACCCGTGCCGAGGAACTTGCCATACGATTAAAGGAGATTCATCCTTACGAAACGCCCGAGATCATCACGTTCGAGGCCGACGCGGTCTCGGCGCCCTACGCTCACTGGTTGCAAACTTCCTGCGAGCAAAGTCCCGGCAAGGCGTTGCGGTAGGAAGGGAATTGCGGAACCCATCCCGTCGAGCGGAGTTTGGCGTTCGACACGCGTTTGTTTGTCCAGCCGCGCTTGCGTCCGAAATCCGCAGGACCTTCGACGGGCATCGGGCGGTGAAAATACTCCGCGATCCATTGATAAATCTCGCTCTGCGTGACCGGCGTATCATCGCACACATTGTAGATGCCGGGTGCAGCGTCGCTCGTCGCCAGATGGAATAAGGCGGACGCGCCGTCGTCTCGGTGGATCTGGTTAATCCAACGTGTGCCGCCAGCTTCCAGCACTGCCGAGCCGTCGAGAAATTTTCGCAGGAGGACAGATCTGCCTGGCCCGTAGATGCCAGAGAGCCGTGCGACGCTGCCGCCGGCGTCGAGTGCCAAGCGCTCGGCTTCGAGCAAAATGGTGCCGGTTTCACGCGGCGGCGCTGTCTCGGATTCCTCCGTCACCCGCTCCCCGTCGAGCTGTCCGTAAACCGACGTGCTTCCGGTAAAAATCACACGCTGCGCGCGAAAGGCCCGCTGGAGATTCTCCATCCCGTCCCGATAAACCGCCCGATACGCATCGACCCCACCGCGACCGGAGCTTGCCGAGTGGATCAGGACATCCGGTGTGCCCCATCCATCCGGCGCGACAAGCTCACACGAGATGTCCATTGTCGCCGCACCGAATCCGCGGGCCGCCAAACCAACCGCCGATTCTTCGCTATGACAGATGCCAAGAACGTCCCAACCTGCCCCCAAAAAAAGACCGGCTGCGGCCTCCCCAAGGAAGCCGCAGCCGGCGATAACGACTTGCCGTTGAGCCAATGTTAGCTCGACGGGTTGAAATTGAAGCGGATCTTCATTTTCGCGCGCTTGGCATTGTTTTTGGCCTTGCGACGCGTCCGCTGAATCGGAGTTTCGAAGGCGCGCAAACGGCGCACCTCGTCCATAAGACCTTCGGCGTCGATCTTCGTCTTTAGACGCTTCAACGCGCGGTCAATGGGCTCACCTTTTCGAACGATAATTTCCGGCATAAATTCACCTACTTTCTGATTGGTAAAAAATTGGGGATGAGAATCTAGGTGTTTCGAGGCGGGGAGTCAATGAATGTTGCCATTTAATTTGCAACCGGCTGATTGTGAGCGCTTTTTGACGGAGGAGAGTTGGGGAAATGCTGATCATTTTCTGAGTGGTGAGCCTTTTTGATTGAGAATCGCTCGCGGCCTGCGAAAGCTTGGCAGCATGTCACTTACGTTTATGCGGGAATTTTTGGCTGCGCCGTCGTCGGTGGGGGCGGTGTGGCCGTCGTCGCTCGGATTGGCGAAGCTCATGGTCGAAGCTTCGGAGATTTCCAGCGCGAACAATGTTCTCGAACTCGGGCCCGGGAATGGGGCGGTGACGGGGCCCATTTTAGCGTCGCTACAGCCAGGCGCGAAGTTTCTTGCGATTGAAAAAAGTCCGTCGCTCGCATCGAAGGTTTCGAGGCGGTATCCAAGTGCCCGCATTCTGGAAGGCTGTGCGACGACGCTGGGGCAACATTTGCGCGATGAGGATTTTCCCGCGCCGGATGCCATTGTCTCGGGGTTGCCGTGGGCGTCGTTTCCAGAGTCGCTTCAGGATTCGATTCTGAGCGAGGTGGCTGCGTCGCTGCACGGGACGTCAACGTTCACGTCGTTTGCGTATTTCGGGCCGCACTGGCTTCCAGCCGGGCGGCGGTTTCGCAAGCGGCTGGACTCGTTTTTTTCTTCGATTAAAAAAACGCGGGTGATTCTAAATAATCTTCCGCCGGCATTTGTTTACGTTTGCCGGAAGTAGGCGGGCGATAGCGTTTTTCGCGGCTTGTCGCGCGCGGAAAAAGTGGGACATGCCGGAGGATGTCCCTCCACGATACGTCCGTCAGTAGCGGAACTTTGGGGTGCCTGTCGGGGTGGCGTCCGGGAGGACAGGGATGGTATCTGGAACGAGTTCGGGGCTGATGTTAAGATCGGGTGGCGGGACGTTGGGGTCGGGCAGCGGGGTGTCGTTGACGGCGGGGCCGGAGTAGACGGGACCGGTCGTATCGCGTCCGCGTGATCCGGGTTTGCGATTGGATCCAGCGGCGCCGACGGCCATTTCGGCGGTTTCGCGCGGACGGGGGGGCGCAACGGCGATGTTTTCGTTGGCGACGTAACCGGTGCGCTTATCTTCGATTTGCACGAAGCTGTAGCCCATTTCCCGCCGAAGCAGTTTCATCCTCTCGCCCGATTTGAGCGCGACGTCCGGCCCGCCGGGTTGCTGGGGACCGAACCGGTAGAGCGGAGTGAAATCGCGGATGGCGACGTATTCGGGAGCGGTTTCCGGCGCGAACGTCTCCATCGCGCAACCCGTTCCGAATAGCAGAACCGTCGCCGCAATCAAAATCGATCGCGCCGTTTTGCCCCCCGAAGTCTCGAATCGAATCACCCTTAAATACTCGTGCATGGCTTCCACTTTTGTAAGGTCACCGTATCCGAGCCCGCAAAAAGTGCAATGCCGCCCTTTTTCGCGGAAAAAACCTCAGGTCGCTCCCGCGTGCAGGCGAACTGTGGCAGAGAGGAATTCGGCTTCGGAGGCGTTGAGGGAGAAGGGCGGCGTGAAGGAGAGGACGTTGCCTGCGGGGCCGCCAGAAAGGAGAATGAGGCCGGATTGGAGGCCGTTGACGACGACGCGGGAGGCGCGCTCGGGGTCGGGTGATCCGTCGGGGAGGGTGAGTTCGAGTCCGATGAGAGCGCCGACGCCGCGAAGATGGGAGTGAGGGATGTCTTGGAGGGCTGTGCGGAGGAGTTGCCCGGTGGCGCGGGCGCGAGTGGCGGTTTCGAGTTGGGAGTGTTCAGCAATGGAGGCAAGTGCCATGGCGCATCCGACGGGGTGACCGAGGAACGTGCTGGTGTGGAGTGCCTCGCCGGTCGAGCGCGGCCAGGCGTCCATGATGTCCGCCCGACCGACACAGGCAGATAGGGGGAAACCGTTGGTGAGTGCTTTGCCGAGGCAAATGAGATCGGGAACGACGTCCGAGTGTTCGCAGGCAAAGAAGCGTCCCGTGCGGTTGAACCCGGTGTAGATCTCGTCGAGCACGAGAAGGATTTTGTGGGCGTTGCAAACCTCGCGCAGCATCCGGAGAAAATCGCGCGGAGGGACAACGTCGCCGCCGCGTCCTTGGATGGGCTCGACAAGAATACAGCCGATTTCGCGCTGACGGATCGTTTTGTCGATTCGGTCGTGGAGGATTTCGAGGCAACTCGTCGAGCAGTTGGGAAACTCGTGACCTTCGAGGCGGAAACCTTCCGTGCGGTCGAATGGGCATCGGAAGCAATGGGGATAGGGAAGTTGAACGCTGAAGCGCGCAAGTTGGCTGGCGAAGGGGTCGCGAAAAAACGGTAGGCCGGAGGTTTCAAGCGCACCGTGGCCGAGACCGTGGTAACCGCCGGTGAAGCTGATCACGCCAGGTTTCCCGCTATGGAGGAGCGAGGTTTTGAGCGCGGCCTCAACGGCATCGGATCCGGAAGTTCCGAGGATTGTCCTCGCCGTGCCGGCGTGCCACCGCTCGAACGTGATGCGGCTGAGTTCTGCGCAGAGGCGGGCCTTGAGCGGCGAGGGGTGCACGTCGCCCAGGCCATGCACGAGCTTGGCGGCCTGCTCCACCATGACGTCACGCGTGGCCCCGTGACCGAGGCTGCAAACTCCGAAGCCTGACGTGAAGTCGAGGAAGCGGTTGCCATCGGCGTCCCAGACATTCGTGCCCTCGGCGCGTTCCCAGAAAACGGGGAATGCGTCGTTGAAAAACGTGATATTGCGGGACTCGAAGCGGGCGAGTTCGGCGATGAGTTCGCGAGAACGCGGGCCGGGAATCTCGGAGAGGATCTCCGGGAGCATGAGGTTAGGCGGCGGCCTGCCGGCCGGCTTGCTGGAGCAAGCGTAAGTAAAGAGAATCGTGACGGCGGGCGCAGGCGGCCCACGAAAAATCCTCGGCGCGCGCGGCGGCGACGAGGGCGAGGTGGTCCTCCGGAGAGGCACTAATGGCGCGGTCGATGGTATCGACGAGCGCGCTCACGGTCGGAGAGTAAAACACGTAGCCATTCCCGGTCGCGGTCGCTGGATCGTGATCACGCACGAATTGCCGCAAGCCGCCGCAATGGGACGCCAGAGGAATGACTCCGTTGCGGAGGGCAAGAATGAGAAGCGAACCCGCGGGTTCCACGGGGCCGGGAAGAATGAGAAAATCGGCACCGGCAAGCGCGCGTTGAAGGACTCCGGCATCCACGTTTTCGATGTGAGCGAAGCGTCCACGGTGTTTGCGAATAGCGATCTGGAGCGCGAGCGTCTGAGTTTCCAGCACGGGGCCGAGGAGGAGAACGCGGGCATCGTCACTCGGCAGGCGGTCAAGGCTTTGAAGGAGGATGTCGAGGCCGAGGCCTTGCGTCGCGGCGGCATCCGCGAGGAAAACCTTGCCGTCCGGTTTCAGGTCAAAGACTTCGAGCAAGGCGCGACGGGCTTTGTCTTTGGCCGAGGCAGGAAGCACCGGCCAAGCGGCTTCGTCGAGGCCGACCGGGATGCCTTCGAGTTTGAAGCTTTGCTCACGGAGGACGTTTTCAAGTCCGCATCCGTGCTCCGGCGTCTGCATTTCCGCGACGTGGCGGCGGCCCGGAAGGACAACGGAATCAGCAAAAAGAATGCCCCCTTTTAGGCAATTCATGCTGCCGTAGAACTCGACACCGCGAGCAGAGAAATAGTCACCCGGGAGGTTGGTGAGTGCGAAGTCGTAGCTCCAGAAGTTGCCTTGGTATTCGAGGCTGTGCGGAGTGAGCACCGTGATCATGGGGAGGCGTTGCTCGCGGGCAAAAACGGGGACGAGTGCGGTTTGCCATCCGTGGACGTGAAGGATGTCCGGCGACATCCGCCGCGCGAGTTCAAGGACACACTTGGAGAAAAAAACGAACCGGGCCGAGTTGTCCTGATAGTCGCGGCCATCGGCGCCGTAGAGTCCGGATCGGTCGAAGAACTCATCGCGTGCGACGAGGAGCACGGAAACGCCGTCGGGCGCGGTTGCTTCGTAAATCTCTGCAGGAAGTCTCGACGGCCCAACCGGAAGCGAGAACTTGGTTTTGGTTTTGCGGATTTTGAGCGCTTTGTTCTCGCGAGCGACCCTGTAGAGAGGAATGACAACGGTGACGTCGTGCCCGGAGGACTTGAGCTCCCGGGCGAGAGCCAATACGTCATCAGCGAAGTTTCCCGTCTTTGCAAACGGCGAGAGTTCGCTCGCCGCCATCAAAATCTTCATTGAGGCAGAGTCGTCGTTTGCAAGTCGCTCGTGGAGGCCAAATCTTCAGCTTGCGAGACTACGCCATCGCCCCGCCGTCGAGGACCGACCGCTGGGTCTGTATCCATTCGCGGATTGACAAGCGGAGTTGGTCGGAGGCCTCACGGACATTGCGGCGCATTTCGCGAAGCTTGCTGCTGGCGAGTTTTTCTTGGGAGTCTTTCGCAGCGCGGTATTCGGTGAGAAGGGTCTCCCAGCGAACGACGGCGTCGTGCATGCGAGTGCGGGCGTTTTCGAGGAGCGAGTGGATCGCGTCCGGCTCGGGGTGGGACTCGAGTTGTTTGCGGAGGCGGCGTTCGTGCTCGGCAATCTGGGCCTTGAGGATTTTTTCCTCAGGCACGGTGCGGAGATTTTTGACGAGGCCAACGCGGGCGAGGAGCCAAATGGTCCACTTTGTGGGATCCCACTGCCATGGCTTCACGCCATTGCGGTAGTCGTGCTGAAATTCGTGGTGATAATTGTGATAACCTTCACCAAACGTGAAAATGGCCATCAGAAAGCTGTCACGCGCCGTGCAATCGGTCGAATACGGGCGGTCGCCGATCCAGTGGCAAAGCGAGTTAATGCAAAAAGTCATGTGATGAACGGCAACGATGCGCGCCGTGCCTGCGATGAGGAAGCCGCCGAGCGCTGCGACGGGACCACCCCAGAGGTAGCCGATGAGCGATGGCAACCCAAAGCCAACGAGGATCGCGATGGGCACGTAGTATTGATGCTGCCACCAGGCCAAGCGGTCTTTTTGGAGGTCGCGCACCCAAGTGAGAGGGGTTTCGGGTCCGGTGCGAAAAAGCAGCCATCCGATGTGCGCGTGAAAAAGTCCTTTGCTGATATCGTAGGGATCTTCGTCGTGATCAACGAACTTGTGGTGGCGGCGGTGATCGGCCGACCACGCGAGCGCCGAACCTTCAAACGCGGCAGCACCGAAGAGCAGGGTGAAGAGTTTCACCGGCCACGCAGCGTGAAACGTGAGATGCGAAAAGAGGCGGTGGTAGCCAAGCGTGATGCTTCCGGCTGTGGCTGAGAAGAAAAACAGGAACATCGCGATCTGGAATCCATCGATGCCAAATTTCCAAATGTAGGCCGGGACGGCGATGAGGGTGGTGACGAGCGTTCCGATCAGGAACACAGAGTTAACCCAGCGGACTTCGTAGTTGAATACTTTCATAAATTTAGCGGCGGCGTTGTGAGCCCCTTGATGAGCGGAACCGGCGGGATCCGTCAAGGCGGGGTTCGATTTTTTGTGATGGAGAGTTTTGGGTTTCTTGTGAGTTGAGATTGGGTGTTTGAAATCCTTCGATATGGAGCCTGTCTATCTTTTGACCAATAAACCGCTCAATACCAGTAAGTTTTTTCATTTCCTCTGGCGTGACAAGGGTGAATGCATCGCCGGTTTGCTGCGCACGCCCGGTGCGTCCGATGCGATGGACGTAATCCTCGGGGTGCTGGGGAACGTCGTAGTTAATAACGTGGCTCACGCCCGCGACGTCGATTCCGCGCGCGGCAATGTCGGTGGCGACCATCACTTCGTATTTGCCCGACTTGAAGCCGTTAAGTGCCTCAATGCGCTGGTTTTGGGAGCGGTTCGCGTGGAGGACGGCGACGGCGTGATTTTGGGAGCGGAGTTTTTTGGCGATTTTGTCGGCACCGTGTTTGGTGCGGGAAAAAACAATCGCGCTCTGGAAATCGGTTTTGGTGAGCAGTGCGAGGAGAAGGTCAAATTTGCGGCCCGGATCGACGATGTAAACCCCGTGCTTAACCGTGGAAGTGACGCTGCGCGAGGCACCAATTTCGATCCGGATTGGATCGCGGAGCGCGAAACTTGCCAGATCGACAATCTCAGGAGGGAGCGTGGCAGAAAAAAACAGGGTCTGGCGTTCTTTGGGACACTTCGAAATGATGCGCCGCATGGGCGGGAGAAAGCCGACATCGAGCATGCGGTCCACTTCGTCGAGGACGAGGATCGAGATATCGTTGAGCCGGATCGTACCTTGCTGGAGGTGATCTTCGAGGCGGCCAGGCGTGGCGACAAGGATGTCCATGCCGTCGCGGAGCGCCGCGCGCTGGGCTCCGTAACCGACGCCGCCGTAGATAGATGCGACGCGGAGATTCGTAAAGCGCGCCAGATCGCGGAACGCCGTCTCGACCTGCATCGCGAGTTCCCGCGTGGGCTCAAGAACGAGACAACGGCATTTGCCGTGGACGTCGAGGTGTTGGAGAACGGGAAGAGCGAACGCGGCGGTTTTGCCCGTGCCTGTTTGGGCCGACGCGATTACGTCTTTGCGCTCCAGAGCGGGTGGAATCGCACGGAGCTGAATGGGGGTCGGGTCGCCGTAGCCCATTGCTTGGACGCCCTGCACGAGTGGCTTGGTGAGCCCAAGCTGAGAAAATGCCATAGTTCGGACTGAAGTTGGGGCCGATCCCCTGCGTTGTCAAACGGTCGTTT
>JBBRHN010000045.1:0-10584 GCA_038222685.1 Chthoniobacterales bacterium
GGGCCACGCCAGCGGCAGCATCACTTGCCACAGGATGCGCCGCTCGGAAAATCCAAAGACCCGAGCCGAATCGACGAGTTCATTGTTGACCTGAAGAAACGCGCCTTTCGCCGTCTGATACATGATCGGAAACGCCACAACGAACGCCGCAATAACCGTCGCCGGCCACGAAAAAACTACCGCAGCTCCCATGCTCGCCAACAGTTCGCCAACTGGAGATTGCCTTCCAAAAATCATTAACAACACCAATCCAACAACCGTCGGCGGCAGTGCCAGCGGAAGAAGGAGTGCAGCATCCAAAAAATCCACCCACCGCCCGCTGCGTCCCATTCTCCACCGTGCGGCTGAAACCCCGGCGATGAGCGTCAGCGCGGTCGCGGTCACTGCCGTCTGGAGCGAAATGGCGACAGGCGACCAGTCCATCAGCGATTCTCCGGAAACCCAAATCCCGCTTTCGTAAAAATCGCCCGCGCTTCCGCTGAAGAAAGAAATTCGAGAAAATCGCGAGCCGCCTTGCGGTCACCCGACCCGCGAATCAGTGCCGCCGGGTAGCGAATGGCCGAGTGCGATCCGGCGGGTGCCTGCGCGACGACGCGGACTTTAGCCGAAGCCCGGGCGTCGGTCCCGTAAACAACGCCGGCATCCGCATCACGAGTCTCGACATATGTAAGAACCTGCCGCGCATCTTTAGCGTAGACGATTCGCTCGCGGAGCACCTCGGTGAGTTTGAAATACGCAAAAACCTCCATCGCGTATTTCCCGACAGGAACGCTCTTCGGCTCACCAATAGCGACCATACGCATGTCGGCCTCGCCGAGTGTTTCGAAGCTCTTAGGTCCGATTGATCCCGCTGGCGCCACCAGCACGAGCGTGTTCGTCAAAATGTCGCGTCGCGTCCCAGGCTCCAGAAGTTCTTTTTTCGCTAAGGCATCCATCGGCTCGGTCGCCGCCGAGACAAAGAGATCCACCGGCGCGCCGTTTTCAATCTGCTGTTGCAACGCACCGGAGGCACCGAAGTTTAGCACGATTTCGGCGCCGGGGTTCACCGCGACGAACGCGTCGTGAACCCTCCTCAGTGCCGCGCGAAGGCTGATCGGAACCGAAACATTCACGGCCGCCGCCTGCGTCGCAACGCTGCATCCGAGCAGCAAGGCGGAGATCATCAATCGCTTCATGCGTGCCATATCAGCATCAATTTTCCAGATGCCAAGGCGAGCTTTCAGGGGCACCGCCCCGCGCGGGAATTTGCGCTGAATCAACTTCCCGCCGCAATTCTTCTTGCATCGCATGGCGTCTGGCGGAAATGCTGCGGGCTCGTTTTTTAAACCAACCAACCATCATGACCGCTACAACCATCACCAGCATTCGCGCCCGCCAGATCCTTGACTCCCGTGGAAACCCCACCGTCGAAGCCGACGTCGAACTTGCCGGCGGAGTCATCGGGCGCGCCGCAGTCCCGAGCGGCGCCAGCACCGGTGAGCACGAGGCAGTTGAGCTTCGCGATGGGGTAAAAACATCCTACCTCGGCAAAGGAGTAACCAAAGCCGTCGCAAACGTCGGAAAACTCCTCGCGCCCGCTCTCGTCGGCCTCGACGCGCTCGATCAGATCGGACTCGACAAAACCATGCTTGCCGTGGACGGCACCCCGACAAAGAAAAAAATCGGTGCCAACGCCATCCTCGCCGTTTCCCTCGCCTCCGCCAAAGCCGCCGCGGCACAAATCGGCCAGCCCCTCTATAAATACCTCGGCGGGCCAAACGCAAAGGTCCTCCCTGTTCCCATGATGAACATCGTCAACGGCGGTGCCCACAGCGACGCTCCGATCGACTTCCAAGAGTTCATGATCGTCCCGAAAGACTTCCCGACCTTCTCGGAAGCTCTCCGTGCCGGAACCGAAATCTTCCACGCTCTCAAAGCCGAACTCAAAAAACGCGGCCTCTCAACCGCCATCGGCGATGAAGGTGGATTCGCCCCTGCTTTCAAAGGTGCCGAGGACGCACTTGATACCATCGCCCTCGCCGTGAAAGCCGCCGGCTACAAATTCGGCAAACAGGTCTTCATTGCTCTCGACGCCGCTTCGAGCGAATTCTACGACGCCACGAAAAAAGCCTACATCTTTAAAAAATCCGACGGCTCGAAACGCTCGGACAACGCCCTCGTCGATTACTATGTCGATCTCTGCGCGAAATACCCGATTATCTCCATCGAAGACGGCTGTGCCGAAAACGATTGGGCCGGCTGGAAAAAACTCACCGACGCGCTCGGAGACAAAATCCAGCTCGTCGGTGACGATCTCTTCGTCACCAACGTCGAGTTCCTTCAAAAAGGCATCGACCAAGGTGTCGCGAACTCCATTCTCGTCAAGGTCAACCAAATCGGCACTCTCACCGAAACCCTCGACGCCATCGAACTCGCCAAGGAAAACAAATACACTGCCGTCATCAGCCACCGCTCCGGCGAGACCGAGGATACAACCATCTCCGACATCGCCGTCGCCACCAACGCCGGACAAATCAAAACGGGCTCCCTCTGCCGCACCGACCGCGTCGCCAAATACAATCAACTCCTCCGCATCGAAGAGGAACTCGGCGACAACGCCATCTACGGCGGCAAAATGCGCTGATCCTTTTCAAAACGAAATCAGCTCGAACGCCCGATTTCAGGTCGCAACGAGGGAAAAGATTTTTTCAATTTTCTCCTTGCGATTGAACCCCGGCCTCCTATTCTCTCCGTCCCGCTCAATGTCGGGACGTTTACAAAAACATTAAGTAGCTCTTTATTATGGCATCTCAATCAGGTCAAAAAATTCGAATCCGTCTCAAGGCATTCGATTACCGTGTTCTCGACGCCTCGGCGGCCGAGATTGTTGAAACCGCGAAACGCACCGGCTCGAAAGTCACCGGTCCGATTCCTCTCCCGACCCGCATCGAGAAGTTCACCGTGAACCGCTCGCCGCACGTCGATAAAAAGTCGATGGAGCAATTCGAGATCCGCACCCACAAACGCCTCCTCGACATCGTCGAGCCAACCTCCAAAACCGTTGACGAACTCCGCAAGTTGAATCTTCCTGCGGGCGTCGATATCACCATCAAAATCTGACCACGCCATGAGCATCGGACTTCTCGGAAAAAAAATCGGCATGACCCGCGTCTATGATGACAAAGGTCGCGTCACTCCCGCCACTGTCATCGAGGCAGGCGGCAATCGCATCCTGCAAGCTAAGACCAAAGAATCAGACGGCTACACCTCTGTTCAAGTTGGCTTCGACGAACAAAAACCCCAGCGTGTGCCCAAAGCACAGCTCGGCCACTTCAAAAAAACGGAATCGACGCCGAAGCGTTTCATCCGCGAATTTCGCATGAAAGACGGCGAAACCGCTCCTGAATCCGTTGACGTCACAGTCGCCGTGTTCGAAGCCGGTCAGTTCGTGGACGTCATCGGACAGTCCAAAGGCAAAGGTTTTCAAGGCACGATTAAGCGTCACAATTTCCACGGTCAGCCAATGACCCACGGTTCCACCATGCACCGCCGAAACGGCGCCATCGGTAACCGTTCGACTCCAGGCCGCGTTTGGAAAAACATGGGAATGCCAGGTCACATGGGTGACGAACGCGTGACTCTTCAGAATCTTCGTGTGCTCCAAGTGCGCAGCGAAGAAGGCGTCATCGTCGTCAGCGGCGCCATCCCAGGTGCCAAAGGCTCCTACGTCATCGTCCGTCCTTCCAAGAAAAAGAAGGCCCCGGCGAAGAAGTAAGCCGCCGCTCCTGACTAGCTGCGGGGTTGACAAACGTGGTGTTTCGGCGAAATTCGCGCAAACCGTGACGCTCCTCGGAAAAATATTCTCTGTCGTTTTGCTGCTGGCCGTTCTGGCAGTGCCCGCTTCGCAGGCTCTCTTCGAGTGCGCTCATCACGACTGCAGTGCCGAAGTCGCCGACGAAAGCTCGTCCGACTCCACCGACGTCCCAACGACCGATCACTCCGGATGCGCTCCCCACAGCCATTCATTCGTCGCTCTCATCGATCCGCCTCTGGCTCTCTTTGTGTCCTCTACGTTGAGCTCGTTTTTTGAGTTCGGCGTCGCCAGTCCCCCCGAGACCCTGCGCGAGATCGACTATCCGCCTCAATTGTCCTGACGCTCCGCGGGCGCATCGTGCCCGCAGCCCGCGTCGCCCGTTTGGGCGTCACCACTCGTGAAGCCTCGGCTTCGCGCTTCACTCGTCAGGACACCATGAAACCCATCCATCGCTATCTTTCTCTATTAACTCTGAGCCTTCTCACTGTGGGCGGCCACGCTGCTGATCTCACAGCCGACCGTGCCGTTGAGATCGCTCAGAAAAACAACCCCGAACTCCGCGCGGCGGCGAGCCTCGTCCGTGCCGCCGAGGCACGTGCGCGAATAACCGGACGCCTCGCGAATCCGGAAGTTGAAGCCGAGTTTGCTGGCGGACAGGACTCCGAGGGCCGGATCTCCGTCGCGCTCGCCCAGCGGTTTCCTGTCACGAGCCGACTCAGCCGTGAGCGAAAACTTTCGCGGTTGGAAGTCGAACTCGCCAAAGCCGAACTCCGCGAACAGTCCGCGGAAATCGCCGCCGCCGCACGCGAAGCTTTTTACAAACTCGCCGCCGCCCGCGAATCGCTCGCACTGGCAAAGAAGAACGCCCGAGCCGCCGCGGCGTTCAGCACGGCGCTCCAATCGCGCGTGGCCGAGGGCGCGGCATCCGCTTTGGAATCGGCCCAGTCCGAACTCGAAACCGAAAGCCTCATCGCCCGCGAAGCCTCGCTGGGCGCGGATGAAGCCGTCGAGCGCGCTGGTCTCGCGAATCTTCTCGGCCAACCCGCCGATGCGCCTCTCGTTCTTCGAGACGCACTGACGCTGCCCTCCCGCCTCCCTGCGAATCGCGCTCCGGAAAACCACCCAAGCGTCCAACGCGCAGCCCTCGCCGCAGAGGCAGGCTCGGCTGATGTTGATCTGGCGCGCGCTTTGACATGGGACGACCTCGGCGTGGCGCTTTTTGCCGAAGGCGAGCGTTTTCGAGACGAGCCGGATGGTATTGAACCCGAGGCGTTGCTCGGCGTCCGACTCAACATCCCCTTTCCGCTCTGGCAAAACGGCGCGGGAAAGATTGCGGAAAAGACCGCGACCAGCGAAGCAAGCACCGCACGCTTGGCCGGCGTTCAACTCGCCGCGCGCAATGCAGTTACCGCTTCGTATCAAGCCATGAAGGCCCGCTATTGCTCCGCCGATCAGCTCGCGACGCGCGTGTTGCCGTTGGCCACCAAGCATATCGCAGACACCGAAGCGGCATACTCGCGCGGCGAGACGGGCGCAGAGGCCGTGTTCCGAGCCCGCCAACGCTTAGCAGAAATCGAAACCGCCGCGCTCGACGCACGTCAGCATTATTTCCTCGCCTACGCTGCCTGGCTCCGCGCGATCGGAGCAACCTCACTACCATGAAAACTCTTCTCTTCCTTTTCTTCCTGGCCTCCGCAAACGCTTTTGCCTCCCGCGCAGACAACACGGTCGTGCTCGATGAAACCGCCGTCAAAAATCTACGCATCGAAACCGCCGTCGTCGAGGAGACCGCTTTCGAAGAAACGGTTTTCGCGATTGGCCGCATCGAGGTCTATCCCGGTCGACGTGCCGTTTTGAGCAGCCGGATTTCCGGACGCGTCGCGGACGTATTTATCAAACCGGATCATCCGATCAAAAAAGGCGATATCGCCCTGACGGTCGAGAGCCGACAGCCGGGAAATCCGCCGCCTCGGATCGAGCTCACCGCTCCAATCTCCGGCCTGATTAGCGAGAGCCATGTTGCTCCCGGCCAACCGGTCGAGCCGAGTGACGTGTTAGCCGAAATCCTCGATCTCGACGAGGTTTACGCGATTGCTCAGGTGCCCGAGCATCTCGCCGGAAAGCTGAAACCCGGCCAGCTCGCGCGCATCTCCGTGCCTGCCGTGCCAGACGAGGTGTTCAAAGCAAAAATCGAGCACCTGGGAGCTGTCGCGGATCGCGAGAGCGGGACCATCGAGGCGGCGTTCTGCGTGGCCAATCCCAAACTGACGCTTCGTCCCGGAATGCGCGCGGAGTTTTCCATCGTGGTCGAGCAACGGGAAAATGTTTTTTCGATCCCGCGCAGCGCACTGCAAGGAGACGTCGTGAGTCGTTATGTTTACATCAAGGACTTCGAACTCGCGAACGCCTTCGTCAAATCGCCCGTGATCACCGGACGTGTCAACGACCAGCGCGTCGAAATCCTAGGCGGCCTTTTCCCCGCAGATGAAGTGGTCACGCAGGGTGCCTACTCGCTGGCTTTCGCCGGACGCGGAACGCTCTCGCTCAAAGAAGCTCTCGACGCCGCGCACGGGCATGAGCACGCGGAAGACGGCTCGGAACTCAAGGGCACAGAAAAGGCAACCGATCCCGCGGCCGCCGCCAAGACATCGAATCCGTTTTGGATGATTGTCAGCGGCATCCTCTTTCTCGCGCTGCTCGCAGTGAGTTTCCGAAAACAGAAATCCACCCGCGATGCTTAACTGGCTCATCCAGCGCTCGCTTGCCCAACGGGGCCTCGTTCTCGGTGCTTCGCTCCTTGCGCTTGGTCTCGGCATTTTTACGGCAGTGAACCTCCCCGTGGAAGTCCTCCCCGACTTGACGAAACCCACCGTCATTATCCTCACCGAGGCACCGGGTCTCGCTCCCGAGGAAGTTGAAACGCGTGTTACTCAACCTCTCGAAAGCGCGCTTCTCGGCGTCGCCGGGCTCACCCGATTGCGCTCAAATTCCGACGTGTCGCTCTCGCTCATTTACGCGGAGTTTGACTGGGGCACTGATATTCAGAAAAACCGTCTCCTCGTCCAAGAACGCCTCCAAAGCGCACGCGAGCAACTTCCCGCCGGCATCTCGCCGTTTCTCACCCCCGTCGCATCGCTCATGGGCGAAATTTTGCTCGTCGGCGTGCGTTCGACGATTCGCGAAGGCGAAACCGGTTACCTCGCACCGAGCGACGTCCGCGTGCTGGCCGACTGGGTCATCAAACGCCGCCTGCAGAGCATCCCCGGCATCGCCGAAGTCCTCAACATGGGCGGCGGCATCCGCCAGATCGAGATCCAACCCGATCCTTACCGAATGCAAGCTCACGGCGTCAGCTTTGCAGAACTGGAATCCGCCGCTGCCAACGCCGCAGGCACCACCACGGGCGGATTCCTGAACTCCGGGCCGACGGAAATCATGATTCGCAATCTCGCCATGACGACCGACCTCGCGGCTATCGGAGCAACCGTCGTGAAAACCAAGCGCGACCGTCCCGTCACCATCTCGGATGTGGCCACCGTCGCCCCCGGCATTGAGCCCATGCGCGGTGATGCGACCATCAGCCGATCTCCGGAAAAATCCCCGACCTACGGAGTGATCATGTCGATCACCAAATCGCCGGGATTCGACACGCGCACGCTCACCAAAAACATCAACACCGCCCTCGCCGACTTAAAGCCGGGCTTGCCGAAGGGCGTCGAGACGGTCGTCCTCTTCCAGCAAAAGGACTTCATTGACCACGCGATGGGCAACCTCGGCAAAGCCTTTGTCGAAGCCGCCGTGATGGTCACGCTCGTTCTCTTCATCTTCCTGCTTAATTTCCGCACGACCTTCATCACCCTTATGGCGATTCCCATGAGCTTTGCGGTCACGATGTTGGTTTTTCAGTGGCTCGGCATCTCGGTCAATTCGATGACCCTCGGCGGCCTTGCTGTCGCGATGGGCATGGTCGTGGACGACGCGATTGTTGACGTGGAAAACGTCTTTCGCCGACTCCGTGAAAATGCCGCGCTCGCGACGCCGCAGCCAAAAATCACCGTCATCGCAAAAGCCTCCAGCGAAGTCCGCAGTTCGATTCTCTACGCCACCGTTCTCATTGTCCTTGTCTTCGTTCCGTTGCTCGGCCTCAGCGGCGTCGAAGGCAAACTCTTCGCCCCGATCGCGATTGCGACCATCGTGAGCATGCTCGCGTCCTTTCTGGTCTCCCTCACTCTCATCCCAGTGCTCTGTTCGTTTCTTCTCGATCCCAAGCTCGGTCACGACCATCCCGATGGCTGGCTCGTCCGACGCTTGAAGAGCCTCCTCCGCGTCACCGCGCTTCGCTTCGGCCTTGGAAATCCCGTGCCCGTCCTCACCGGTCTCGCCATCGCTCTCGCCGTTGCCTTCGGGCTCTACGGGCGCATGGGCAAAGACTTCCTCCCCACATTCAAGGAGGAAACCGCCCTCATCGCCGCGACATCCGCACCGGGCACCTCGCTCGATGAGATGAACAAAATCTCCGACGTTATCGAAACACAGATCCTCTCCGTGCCGGAAGTCCATCAAGTCGGACGGCGACTCGGACGCGCGGAACGCGGCGATCACGTCGTCCCGGTCTCAACCGCCGAGTTCGATGTCGATTTTCGCAACGCCGATAGCAAACGCAGTCGCAAAGAAATCCTCGCCGACATCAAATCCCGCATCCGTTCCGTTCCCGGCGTTTTTGCCGTCGTCGGTGGCCCGCTCGGAGATCGCATCGGCCACATGATGAGCGGCGTTTCCGCTCCCGTCGCCATCAAGGTCTTCGGCCGGGATCTCGATACCCTCCGCCGCCTGGGTTCGCAAATCCAGAGCATCGCGAAAACCATTCCGGGCTTTGAAGATGCGAAGCTCGATCAGCAATCCTCCATCCCGCAACTCCGCATCGAGCCCGACGTCGACCGCGCCGCCGCATACGGCGTCCAACCCGGCGCCCTCGCAGCGCAGTTGAGCACACTTTTCGGCGGCAAACAGGTCGCGGAACTGCGCGAAGGGGAACGCGCCATGAACCTCGTCGTCCGCCTCCCGTTGGCCTGGCGCGATTCGCCGGAACGCATTGCGCAACTTCCCGTCGAGACCATGAGTGGCGCGTATCTCCCGCTCTCCGCCGTTGCCGAAGTCCGCGAAGCGAAAGGTCCCAACGTCATCTTCCGCGAGAACGCCCAACGCCGCTTCACCATCGCGATCAAACCCACCGCCCGCGATGTCGGCGTCCTCGTCGAACGCCTCCAACGCGAAGTCGCCGCCAACGTCACATTTCCCGACGGCTACTTCGTCACCTACGAAGGCGAATTCCGAGCCCGGCAGGACGCCTCCAGCCGCATCCTTCTTCTGAGCGCCGCCGTCTTTGTGATCATCGTTGCGCTTCTCGCCTCCTATTTCCAAAGCATCTCACTCGCCCTCCAGGTCCTCCTCAATATCCCGCTCGCCCTCATCGGCGCACTCGTTCTCACGTGGCTCCTCATCGACAACATCAGCATCGCCACACTCGTCGGCTTCATCGCCGTCGGCGGCATTGCCGCGCGAAATGGCATCATGATGATCTCCCACTACCTCCACCTCATGCGCCACGAAGGCGAGGGATTCACCCGCGAAATGGTCGAACGTGGAACCCTCGAACGTATGGTCCCCGTCCTTATGACCGCACTCTCAGCCGGCATCGCCCTCATCCCCTTCGTCCTCGCCGCCGACGAACCCGGCAAAGAAATTCTCCACCCCGTCGCAGTCGTCATCGTCGGCGGCCTCATCTCCTCCACCCTCCTCGACTTCCTCGTTACCCCATCCCTCTTCTTCGCCTTCGCCAAAAACGCCGCCTTTCGGGCACTCCAGCGCAACGCTGCCGCTGCCCAATAACCAAAACACAAAAACACACACACCATGAAAGCCATCATCCTCACCCTCCTCCTCACCGCATCCGCCTTCGCTCACGCGCCCGGCGAAAAACTCGAATCCGGCCCCAACGGCGGACGCCTTATCATCGCCACCGATCCCCGCGTCGAATTTTTCGTCAACCCCGACCGCAAGGTGCAATTCACCTTCGTGGACGCAGCCGGAAACCCCATCGCTCCCGCCGGGCAAACCATCACCGTCACCACCGGCGAACGCTCCGCTCCTACGAAACTCACATTTACAAAAACCAACACGACTCTCCTCGCCGACCAACCCCTCCCATCCGGCACCGCCTGGCCCGCCGTCATCCAAATCAAAGTCACCCCTGACTCAAAAACCATCACCGAAAAATTCACCCTCGATCTCGCAACCTGCTCAGGCTGCAAAAAACCCGAATACGCCTGCACCTGCGCACATTAAAGCAGTTCACAGGCGCGGGTCCCGTTTGCCGCCGCCGCGATCTACAGTCAATCGGCCCGTGTGCTAGTGAGATGGGAAAATTGATTATAGGCCACTGATCTACCGAAAAGCTTCAGCACAAACAGGCAATGGAATAATTGCGCAATAAATTCATTGCGACATGAGGTCTGAAATTCTCCAACCTCCATCGCCAAGGGTGAACCGAAGCAAGAAAATGAAACCGCGAATAAACGCGAATAAACACGAATGATGAGGAACTGATGAAAAACCGTTTGCCCACCCTGCGGGCGGAACCTGCACTTGCACCAACTCGCTGAATACCAGCAAGGGTGTGATTAAAAATGGGCGAGGTTCTCCGTGGAAGGTAGGGGCAGACCTCCAGGCGTCCCGAAGGAAGAATGCGCGGCGGGCCGGGGACATCCCGCCCTACCAAATCCTTTCTGCAA
>JBBRHN010000046.1:0-10487 GCA_038222685.1 Chthoniobacterales bacterium
GTGGCGACGACGGTGCGGCGGGCGTTGCGTTCGGAGTTGAGTCCGGCGACAGGCACGCCGTCTTCAATCAGCATGGGGCCGCATTGGAGGGCTTCGCGGAGGTTTTTTCCGGGCTCGAAACGGGAGGAGCGCACGATGTCGATTTTTCCGGGGCGCACGGTGAGCACGCCGGCGAGGAGTTTGGCTTTTTCGAAGGGGTGGATCTCTTCGCCGTTGGCGACCATGAGGCCGACAGGGCGCATGTCTTCGTGGAAGTAGGAGCCGTTGACACCGGCTATGGCAGCGATTCCAGCGAGGGTCTCGGCGAGTCGCGTTTGGCCGGGTGAGGGACTGTCGATGACGCGGAGGGTATGGGCTTTTTCGTTGAAAACGAGACCGGTGAGCGTGGCTTGGCGGTCACCGTCGGCGATGTGGGCATCGAAGACAGAGAGCCCGCGCGGCGCGCCGTCGGCGGGGTCGGACGAGGTGAGCGTCCAGGCCGCGAGGGAGGTCGAGAGGCTGGCAAAAAGCAGGCCGACCGCGAGGCGGGGGATCATTCGTCCGTGTTGCGGAGCTTGGTCAGGACGCTGAAGTCCTCGAGCGTGGTGGTGTCGCCAGTGATGGTGGCACCGGAGGCAATTTGCTTGAGGAGGCGACGCATGATTTTTCCGCTGCGAGTTTTTGGGAGGGCTTCGGCGAAGCGGATTTCGTCGGGCTTGGCGATGGGGCCGATGGCGTGTGCGACGTGTTTGCGGAGTTTTTCGGCGAGTTCCTTGCTGGCGGCATGGCCGGTGCGGAGGGTGACGAAGGCGACGATGCCTTGGCCTTTGATTTCGTCGGGACGTCCGACGACAGCAGCTTCGGCAACGTCGGGATGGGAGACGAGCGCGCTCTCGAGCTCGGCGGTGCCAAGGCGGTGGCCGGCGACGTTGAGCACGTCGTCGATGCGACCGACAATCCAGAAATAGCCGTCCTTGTCGCGGCGCGCTCCGTCGCCGGTGAAGTAGCAGTTTTTAACCTCGCTCCAGTATTGTTTGCGGTAACGGCTCTTGTCGCCGTAGATCGAGCGGAGCATGGCTGGCCAGGGTTTGCGGATGACGAGTTTGCCGCCTTCGTTGGGGCCGACCTCGCGTCCGTTGTCGTCGACGATGGCAGCATCAATGCCAAAAAATGGAAGCGTCGCGGTGCCGGGTTTGAGCGGAGTTGCGCCGGGGAGCGGGGTGATCATGATGGCGCCGGTCTCGGTCTGCCACCAAGTATCAACGATCGGGCACCGGCTGGCACCGATGTTTTTGTGATACCACATCCAAGCTTCGGGATTGATAGGTTCGCCTACGGTGCCGAGGAGGCGGAGTGAGGAGAGGTCGTGTTTTTTGGGCCACTCGTCGCCCCATTTCATAAATGCGCGGATGGCGGTCGGGGCCGTGTAGAGAATGGTGACGCCATACTCGGCGATGATTTTCCAGAAGCGATCGGGTTCTGGCCAGTTCGGTGCGCCTTCGTAGAGCAGGCAGGTCGCGCCGTTGGCGAGAGGGCCATAGACAAGGTAACTGTGCCCGGTGATCCAGCCGACATCGGCGGTGCACCAGTAAACGTCACTTTCCTTGAGGTCGAAAATGTATTTGGTAGTGGCCGCGGTGCCCGTGAGGTAACCGCCAGTCGTGTGGAGGATGCCTTTTGGTTTTCCGGTCGAGCCGCTGGTGTAAAGAATGAAGAGCGGGTGCTCGCTGTCAAAAGCCTGGGCCGGGCAGTCCGTGCTGACATACTCCGCTTCGCGATGCCACCAAAAGTCGCGGCCTTCCTGAATGTGGATGTCGATGTTCGTGCGGCGAAAAACAATCACGCGCCGCACTTGTTTGTCGTCCTTGAGCGCGAGATCGACGTTTTGCTTGAGCGGCACCATCTGGCCGCGGCGATATCCGCCATCGGCTGTGACCACGACGGTTGCTCCGCAGTCTTGAATACGATCCTTGATGCTCTCGCTGCTGAATCCGCCAAAGATCACGCAGTGCACGGCCCCGATGCGGGCGCAGGCCTGCATGGCGACGACGGCCTCGGGGATGAGCGGCATGTAGATGATGACGCGGTCGCCGGGTTTGACGCCGTTGCGTTTGAGGATATTGGCAAAAATGCAGACCTCGCGGTGGAGTTGATGGAAAGTGAGCGTGCGTCGTTCACCGGGCTCGCCCTCCCAAATGATCGCGGCCTTGTTGCGACGGGCACCGGTGAGATGGCGGTCGAGGCAGTTCTCGCTCGCGTTAAGTTTTCCGCCGATAAACCATTTGGCGAAGGGCATTTTCCAATCTAAAACCCGCGTCCATTTTTTCTGCCACGTCAACTCAGACGCCTCGCGCGCCCAGAATTTCTCGGGAGATTTGATGGAGGCCGCGTGGAGTTTTTTGAACTCGGCAAACGACGGGACGAGGGTCTTTTTAGCGAAATCTTTCGAGGGTTTGAAGACGCGTTTTTCGACGAGGGTGGTTTCAATGGAGGTGCTCATTCGGGGTAGAAAAAGCGGAGCATAATCAGGAGGATGCCAACATCGCAACCTCCGCGATGAAATTTTTATTGGCGGGCAGAAGCCGCGCTACCAGTCGGCGTTCTCGCCCCGCGTATCGATATGGACGAAGCCGGGGTAACGTCCGACACCGCCCTTAAATTTGCCTTCCTTGCGGAAATCGCGCGCGGCAGCAGCGACTTTTTTCGGGGAGGAGCGGAAGCGGATGTCGATGGCGTTGTTACGCATGTGATACGAGTGGCTTTTGGCACCCGGGCACATGGCGTTGTAGGCCGGCGAGCGGTAAACAGAAAGCACCTCGTCCACTGGCTCGCCGAGTCGGAATGCGACTTTATCGACGACGAGCAGCGTGTTGCGAATATTGCCCCAGAGCTGCCGGGGCGGGATCGAGTTGTGGACGTTGCCCCGGGCTTTTGCGTGTGTGTCGATGATGGCCTTGACCGAAATCCGCTTGAGATTAAGGCGCGATAAAAATTTTGTGTAGGCCGCGCCGCTCCCGCCAATGACGCCGCGGAGCGAGGGCGGCACGTCCTGAACGCTCCTTCGCGGGAGCTGATCGCCATCGTCGGAAATGCTGCGAAGCACGTCGGCAACGCTCCACATCGCCTCAGATTTTCCGACTCCAAGAAGGAGCCCTGTCCCTGCCGCCATCACCAAGCCAAGAAGGCGGCGGCGCGGGACGTATAATGTCGAATTTTCGGAATCCATTTTGGAAAGGTGTGAAAGAAACCACAAAACGCGGGAAGCGAAAGCGTTTTTTTGACAACCTGCCAGCAGTCTCCGTGCCAGACTGCTCCTCATCCGTTGTTTTTAGCCGAAATTCGGCGCGGGTTTTCAACGCGAAAAACCTTCTCATTCACAGAGCGCGCGTGTAAATCCGAATGACGATGACCAAGGGAGCGCGGAAAAATTTTGGTTGGATCCTGATCGCCGGTTTCCTGGCGACGGTGATGGGCTCCGCCTACGCGCAGGACGGAGGAGAAATGCGGCGGGTTTCGGACATCTTTCAACCACTGTCCCGCCAGTCAGAAATGATCCTCGAGCCGACGATGCTCGTTCTCCTGACGAGTCTCGGGGTTTTTTTGGTGGTGACCTTCATGTTGGTTTACGTCGTGTGGAAATTCCGCCGACGCGGTCCTGAAGACGATGTGGTCGAGCCGCCACAGATTTACGGCAGCAACAATATCGAACTCGCGTGGACGGTGATTCCTTGCCTGATTGTTTTTGTGCTCGTCCTCGTGACGGCGCGTTCGATTGTGGAGATTCAGAATGCCGAGATGCCGCCAGATGCGCTCGAGATTCGCTTGGTCGGGCATCAATGGTGGTGGGAGGTTCACTACCCGCAACTGGGCATCGTCACCGCGAACGAAATTCACGTTCCCGTGAGCACGCGAACCGGCGAACGCCGTCCGACGCGGATTTATCTGGAGTCCGCCGACGTGATCCACAGCTTTTGGGTTCCGCAACTCGCTGGAAAAACCGATCTCATCCCAAATCGCACGAATCGCACGTGGATCGAGCCGTTTGAGACGGGCACGTTTTTCGGCAACTGCGCGGAGTATTGCGGCACGCAACACGCGAATATGCTGATCCGCGTCATCGTGCAAGAACCGGAAGATTTTCAGCGGTGGGTGGAAAATCAGCAGCAACCGCCGCCGGTTCCGCAATCGGCGCTGGCACTGCAAGGGCGGGCGGACTTCGAATCGATCACATGCATCAACTGCCACGCGATCGACGGCACGACCGCTGTCGGCGTGTTCGGACCCGACCTCTCGAAACTCATGACGCGGCAAACAATCGCGGCGGGCGTCGCACCGCTCACGCCCGAGACGCTGCGCGCCTGGCTCGTGGATCCGCAGGTGATGAAGCCGGGCGCAAACATGCCGGACATGAAATTAACTGACCAACAGCTCGATTCAATCGTAGCCTACCTCGAGACGCTCAAGTAATAAACGAACCGCGCATGTCACAAGATATCATCATCGAGGACAACTACCGCCTGCCGCCACCGGAGAAAGTCGGGCGTGAGCCAGGTTCGTTCACGAGCGTAATCCAAGGGCTCGTCTTCACAGTCGATCACAAAAAACTTGGGCTGATGTATATCGCATCGGGCTTGTTGTTTTTCGTGATCGCCGGTTCTTTGGCGACGCTGATGCGGATTCAGTTAATGGTGCCGGACAACACGTTCCTGCCGCCGGATGTCTACAACCGCGCCTTCACGATGCACGGGACGACGATGGTTTTTCTGGTGGGGATGCCGATTATTTTTGGATTTGCGAATTACCTCGTGCCGCTCATGATCGGGGCGCGGGACATGGCGTTTCCGAGGATGTACGCGTTTGGGTTCTGGGTTTTCTTTTTCAGCGGGCTTTTGCTTTACTTTAGTTATCTCGGCGCGCCGGGAATCTACGGGGCGGGATCTGCTCCGGATGTTGGCTGGTTTGCTTATTCGCCACTGACATCGAAGGCGTTCTCGCGCGGTCACAGCACGGACTACTGGACGATGTCGCTTTTGCTGGGCGGCATCGGGAGTGTGTCCACGTCGATCAACATCCTTGTGACGATCTTCTGCTGTCGTTGCAAAGGAATGACGCTCGGCAAGATGCCGCTCTTTGTTTGGCTGAATCTTGTGATGGTCTTCCTGGTCATCCTCGCCCTGCCGTGCCTCTCGGCGTGCCAGATCATGCTAAGCTTGGACCGTTACTTAGGCGGAACGTTTTTCGACACGCAGGCGGGCGGTTCAGCAGTGCTTTGGCAGCATTTCTTTTGGATCTTCGGTCATCCGGAAGTCTATGTGCTCATCATGCCGGCTTTTGCAATTGCGTCGGAGGTGATCCCCGTCTTCTCACGCAAGCCGATTTTCGGTTATCCAGTGATGGTTGCGGCGAGTATTTCGATTGCATTTCTCAGCTTGGGAGTTTGGGCCCACCACATGCTCACGATTGGGATGTCGGCGCTGGGTAATACGTTTTTCGTAATCTCAACATTGCTAGTCGCCATTCCCACGGGCATCAAAATCTTCAACTGGCTCGGCACGATGTATGGCGGCAAGCTTCGCATGGAGTTGCCGATGTTGTTTTGCATCATGTTTTTGTTCCAGTTTCTGGTTGCCGGTCTGACGGGCGTGATGCTTGCGATTGCCCCATTCAACTGGCAGTTAAGCGACTCGTATTTCGTTGTGGCGCATTTCCATTACATTCTCATCGGCGGCCTGCTCTTTACGATTTTTGCGGGAATTTACTATTGGTATCCGAAAGCGTTTGGGCGGATGCTCGACAAACGCCTCGGGATGGCGCACCTCGTCTTTTTCACAATCGGTTTCCATGTCACCTTTCTGCCTCAGCATTTTCTAGGTTTTCTCGGGATGCCGCGTCGGATTTACACTTATCAAGCGGATCGCGGGTGGGATCTCTGGAATTTTGTCTCAACGGTCGGTGTGGTTTTTCAGGCCATCGGCATTCTCTTTTTAGTCGCAAATTTGATCTACTCTTACGTGCGCGGCAAAAAAGCGGGCAATGATCCATGGGACGCCTGGACTCTTGAATGGGCGACGACGTCTCCGCCACAGGATTACAACTTTGCCGAGCTGCCCGAGGTGAAAAGTCGGCGTCCGCTCTGGGATGCCAAACACCCTAACGATCCGGATTGGAAACACGAATGAGCACGGTTACCAACACCACGTCGGACTGGAAGTTGCCCTCGCCGCGCAAGGTGGGCATCCTCACGTTGATCCTTGCCGAGTCGGCGCTCTTCACGATCTTCGTCGTCGCTTATGTTTTTTACATCGGAAAGAGCCTGAATCCTCCCTATCCGCATCAAGTTCTCGAATTCCCTTGGCTCGGCAGCATTGCGCTCTTCGGTAGCAGCGGAACGATCATCGCTGCCGAGCGTTGCCTTCGCAGTGGGAACTCCAAGAGCTTTCTCATCTGGTGGGGACTCACTCTCGCCCTCGGTATTTACTTTGTTTTCTTTACCGCGACGGAGTGGTGGAAGCTCATCATGGTGGATGGGCTCACGATTGCGACGAACACGTTTGGCACATCATTCTATTCACTTGTCGGGCTGCATTTGTTTCACGTGCTCGTGGGACTGGTTCTGCTCTCCGCCGTTTTTGTTGCTGCGGCGCGTAAAAAAATTCACGCTGATCACCATGAGCATGTCGAGGTGATTTCTTATTACTGGCACTTTGTAGACTGCATTTGGATCGTCGTGTTGACGGTCGTTTATATTATTAGCGTGAGGGCGACTTATGAATGAAAAACCCGAAGAGTCCCCTCGATTGATCCAGCTTCCGGAGCCAACCGCCTGGCCGATCATTGCCGCGTTGGGCGTGACATTGCTTTTTGCAGGACTGCTGACAAGTCTAGTGGTCTCGTTTATCGGTGTGCTCATCGGTCTCGTCGGCGCAATCGGCTGGTTCGGAGACGTATTCCCCCATCCCAAGCACGAGGCCGTGCTAGTCAAGACGGGCGTCCTGCCATCCACCTCGGCGCGCTCCGTGGCACATCTCAAGGTCGGCGAGATGGGCCATCGCGCGAGACTTCCGATCGCGATTCCGCCGTTTTTTTCAGGAGTTGTCGGCGGCCTTGGTGGCGCTGCGGTCATGGCTGTCTTAGCCTGCGGCTGGGGCCTGTGGAAATACGGCAGTGTCTGGTATCCCATCAACCTTCTCGCAGCCGCTGCGGTGCCGAGTCTCGCGACGGCGGGCGTGGAAACACTCAAGGCGTTCAGCATGGCCGGGTTGATCGTCGCGAGCATTAGCCATGTTTCGATCTCGGTCATGATTGGGCTGCTCTACATCGTCCTCCTACCCATGCTCCCGGCGAAATTCCAGTGGTTTTGGGGTGGAATCATGACGCCGATTATCTGGACGGCCTTTATCGCAGCCACGCTGCGGTTTGTGAGCCCGACGCTCGCTCAGTATGTGGACTGGCCATGGTTTTTCGTATGTCAGGTGGCGTTCGGCATGGTGTGCGGATTTATTGTTTTCAAAGCAGAGAAAGTCGCAACCATGCAAACCTGGAGTGTGGCTGCGAAGCTCGGTGTGGAGGCGCCGCAGGAAGAGAAATGAACCGACTCACTCTTGTAGCGGCACTCGCGCTCGTGGCCGGACTTTCCGGCTGCGATTGGATGCCCGGGAAGCCGAAGATCCAAGATCGATGGTCATCGCCGCTGGACGTGGCGGATTTTAAGACCTTGTATTCGCAAAACTGCCTTGCCTGCCACGGTGACGGAAATTCCGTCGCGGGATCGATCACGCTTAAGAATGCGGTGTATTTGCAAATTGTCCCCGAGGCGACGCTTCGCGATGTGATTGCGAACGGGCTCCCCGGCAGCAACATGCCGGCTTTTGCGAAAAGCGCGGGAGGAAGTTTGGCAGACTCTCAGATCGATACGCTTGTGAAGGGCATCTTGGCATGGCGTTCGCCTGCCGATTCGCTGCCGGCGTCGATTCCGCCGTATGCCGCGCCGTTGGGCGATGTGGCGTCCGGGGCTTCGGCGTTCGGAGTTTCCTGTGCCGCGTGCCATGGTGCTGACGGCAAGGGGGCGAAGGCAGGTTCGATCGTCGATGCCGCCTATCTCGGGCAGGTGAGCGACCAGTATTTGCGCACGGTGACGATTGCCGGACGCCCGGAACTCGGCTGCCCGGATTTCGCGCACCGCGTGCCGGGTCAACCGATGAGCGATCAGTCCGTCGCAGATATTGTCGCCTGGCTGTCCTCGCAACGTCGTAACTTTTCTGTGCCGCCTGTCTCGCCATGAATGACGAACCACAAAAACCGGTGACCCCGTCCATTGAACAACCGTGCGCCTGCCAGGGAGGCGACGTGCCGCCGAAAAAAACGCGCCGCGATTTTCTTTTTATCGTTGGCCTTGTCCTCAACGTCATTGCCGGTGCCGCGATGGGGATCCCGCTGCTGGGCTATGTCCTTTCGGCCTTCTTCAAGCCGGCCACGCTCGACTGGGTCAGCTTGGGGGCGGTGGATTCATTTCCCGAAGGTGAGACGAGATTTGCGAGTTTTAAAAACCCCGTTCGCCGCGAATGGGATGGTGCGACGGCTGACATTCCCTGCTGGGTGCGGCGGATCAGCGGGAATGATTTTCAGGTCTTTGCCATCAACTGTGCGCATCTGGGGTGTCCGGTGCGTTGGTTCCAAGAGTCTAAGCTTTTCATGTGCCCCTGCCATGGCGGCATTTACTACGAAGACGGCGAGCGCGCAGCGGGACCGCCGCCCCGCGGGCTCTACAAATATGAGCTCAAAGTCGCCAATAACGAACTCATGATCAAAGCCGGCTTGATGCCCACGCTCGCCACGCCGAACGTATGAATCCTGTCCTGAAAAAAGCTACGGACGCCGCGCAGGGAGTTTTTCTCTGGGCGGATGACCGGATGCATTTGACGAAGCTCTGGGAATCGACCGCCGGGCACCATGTGCCCAAAAGCGCGGGGAGTTGGTTCTATGTCTTCGGCAGCGCGACGCTGGTCTGCTTCATGGTCCAACTGGTGACAGGCATTATGCTTGCGCTGGTTTACGTTCCATCGGCGGCTGAGGCATATCAGACGTTGGAGTATCTGACGTATCAACAAGACCTTGGATGGTTTTTGCGCGCAGTTCACTACTGGGGTTCCGACTTCATGGTCGGGATTATGATCCTGCACATGACGCAGGTTTACCTATTCGGTGCCTACAAATATCCGCGAGAGATCACGTGGCTGAGCGGTCTGGTGCTGATGGTGCTCACGCTCGGCTTGGCGTTCACCGGGCAGGTCATGCGCTTCGACGAGGACGCTTACTGGGGACTTGGAATCGGCGCCGCGATTGTGGGACGTGTGCCGTTTATCGGCGAGCAAGCGGTGCAAATGATGCTTGGAGGCCAGATTATTGCGTCGGAGACGCTCTCGCGTTTTTTCGCACTCCATGTCTTCGTGCTGCCCGGTGCGGTTCTCGCGTTTGTGAGCTTGCACCTGCGCATGGTGCTCACTAAGGGAATTAACGAATACCCGCAGCCCGGAATGCTCGTTCGTCGCGAGACTTATGATAAGGAATACGCCGCCATTATTAAACGCGAAGGCGTTCCGTTTTTTCCGAAAGCCATTAGCAAAGATCTCGTTGCAGCCTCGGTGGTGATCTTAGGCATTCTCGCCTGCGCGGTCATCTTTGGTCCCAAAGGTCCGAGCGGTCCGCCCGATCCAACGCAGATTGATACGATCCCGCGTCCGGATTTCTGGTTTCTCTGGATTTTTGCCATCGCCGCCCTGATGCCGCCAGAGATTGAAACCGTCGCGTTGCTGGTTGGCCCGGTGATTATCGGCATCATTCTCGTCGCGCTGCCATTTGTAAACGGGACGGGCGAGAAGAGTTGGAGACGGCGTCCGGTAGCAGTCATTATCGTTTTGCTTACTTACACAGCCCTCGGAATGTTGACGTATCTTGGCCAAGCGTCCCCGTGGTCACCAGTGATGAACGCATGGTCGTCCGCCACAACGCCGAGCGCGCAGATCCTCAACCGCTCGCCATTGGAGCTTCAGGGTTCGGTTGTTCTTCAGCTGATGCAATGCCGCAACTGTCATGCCATCGATGACATCGGCGGTGAGCGCGGTCCGTCGTTGTCTGATGTCGGCACCCGCCTCACAAAGCCTCAGCTTGTCCGGCAAGTTGTCCAAGGCGGCGGCAATATGCCCGCTTTTGGCCAGAGTCTCAATCCCTACCAGCTCGAGGCCATTGTGGACTACATGGCAACCCTGCGTCCGCCCGGCATCCCTGCCGCCCGCGACTCGACGATTCCCGCCGTTCCCGACCACAAGAAAAAAGCAGCAACCGATTCTTGAACTTCGCTCGCCGCTGAAACCGGGTTATTTGATAGAAAGAAAGTCGAGTGATGATGGTTGAGCGTTAAAATCTAGCGGCTTGCGCCGCCATTTACTCATTTTCATCCCACCAACTATCAACCCTCATCGCGGAACTTAGGATAAAACCATTTCCGACCC
>JBBRHN010000047.1:0-10412 GCA_038222685.1 Chthoniobacterales bacterium
GCCGATGCGGAATCCCAACGCGAGGCACTTGCCGGGAAAAACGTGATGACGGGGCCGGTCTTCAAAGTCCACGACGACCCGCGAATCACGCCTGTCGGGAAATGGCTGCGCCGGGCGAGTTTGGATGAGTTTCCGCAATTGTTCAACGTCCTGCGCGGCGAGATGAGTCTGGTCGGGCCGCGTCCGCTGCCGGTTTACGAAGTCGAAAAATTTGCACTCACGCAGCATCGCCGCCGGTTGAGCATGAAGCCCGGCCTGACTTGCATTTGGCAGATTCGCGGGCGCAACACGGTCACGGATTTTGCGGACTGGGTGAAGATGGACCTTGAGTATATCGACAACTGGTCAATTTTTCTCGATATCTATATTTTAATCCGCACGATTCCCACGGTGCTTCTGGGCATCGGAGCAAAGTAGTTAGTCCTTGTGCGGTGCCGGGGGATTCGGCGAGAACGTGAAGTCGCGATTCTTTTCTTCGAGGTAGGCCGCGGTCCAAGTGCTTGGAAGGAGGACAACCCAAAAACCGCTCGCGTCCACGGCGAGTGTCGAACCGGAAGGCAGCAGTAACTCTGGACGTTCGCGGCAGTGAGCGCCGGCAAGGGAAGGCCAGCGCACGAGTTGCCAGGGCGCGTTTTCAACCCGGCACTCCGCGCTGTATTCCGTCTCGAGGCGGTATTGCATCACCTCGAACTGAAGTGGCCCGACGGCCCCGAGGAGGGGGACTTTTTGGACCGCATCCGGCAGCTCAAATGCCTGGGCGACGCCCTCTTTGAGAAGCTGATCCAAGCCATCCCGGAAGCGTTTGAACTTCGCCGTGCTGGAGTTTCGAATGTAGGCAAAACACTCCGGCGCGAAGCGAGGGATCTCGTCGTAAGCGACCGTCGCGTCTTCGCTCACCGTGTCGCCGATCAGGAAATCGTAGTTCCCCACGATGCCCACGACATCGCCCGCCCAAGCCTCGTCCACCGTCTCGCGATCTTGTGCAAAGAGGCGTTGCGAATTGCCGAGTCGGATGGTTTTTCCGAGCCTTGAGTGACTCGCGACCATGTCGCGATGGAAGCAACCGGAGACCACGCGAATAAAGGAAACACGGTCGCGATGTTTCGGATTCATGTTGGCCTGAATTTTGAAGACAAATCCGGAGAACTCCTTTGCGTCTGGCTCGATTACGCGCTCCCCGCTCTTTCGCGACGTCGGTGGCGGGGAGAGCTCAAGAAACGCGTCGAGGAGCAATTGCACGCCAAAGTTATTCATCGCGCTACCGAAGAAAACGGGCGTCGCCTTCCCGGCCAGCACCTCCGCAGCATCAAACTCCGCGCCCGCTCCGTCGAGCAACGCGAGTTCATCGCACACTCGCCGATAAACGTCGGGAGCCACCGCGGCCTGCACTGCCTCGTCGTGAATATCGCTCACCGCCACTGGAGCGCGATACGTCCCGCCCGGCGTCCGCTCAAACAAATGCACCGCCCGCTTCGAGCGATCGTAAACGCCTTTAAACTCCGGCCCGTCGCCCAACGGCCAGTTCATCGGCGTCGCGTGAATGCCCAGCACGGATTCGAGTTCATCGAGCAAGTCCAGCGGCGAACGCGACGGGCGGTCGAGCTTGTTCATGAACGTGAAAATGGGCACGCCACGCTGTCGACAGACCTCGAAAAGTTTCTGAGTCTGCGTCTCGATCCCCTTGCCTGCATCGATCACCATCACGGCCGCATCGACTGCCGTGAGCACGCGATACGTGTCCTCCGAAAAATCTTTGTGTCCCGGCGTATCGAGCAGGTTCACTACGCATCCGCCGTATTCAAATTGCAAGACCGTCGAGGAAACCGAGATCCCGCGCTGTTTCTCAAGCTCCATCCAGTCACTTGTCGTCGCCCGCTGGTTTTTGCGCGAAGTCACGCTGCCCGCGAGTTGAACCGCGCCGCCATAAAGGAGAAATTTCTCCGTCAGCGTCGTCTTGCCGGCATCAGGATGCGAGATGATGGCAAAAGTTCGGCGACGTGAGATTTCAGGATGCGGCATGTATGAGAAAGCGACGGAAACAATACTCCTTCGCCGCGCAGCGATGCCAGACCTTTCCGTCCCGAGGCGGCTTCGCCGGGAGTAAAGGAACCCCTTTCTCGAAAAATGTCGACACTCCGACGAGGAGGGACGGTGTGGAATCACAGGATTCGGTAACCGGATGAAGGTGGGTTGACCCTTCGTTTTGCGCACGCGGAAGAGCGCTCCGCTTGGCTCACGGGATCATGCGCACGCACGTAAGAGAAACTCTGCCTGGGTGCCCACGTGCGTCCCGCGCTTGTGGCGCGCGAACTGCCAGACCGCCTTTCAAACTCTTGTCGAAAGCGCTCTTGATTTTCCCCCCGACCTGACACCACAATAGATGAATGGCGCAAGCTATCATGGATCCCGAGGAGGTGCGCCGCTTCGCGAGCGAACTCAAGCGTTTCAACGATGATGTCCAAGTCAGGGCCTCGGCCCTACAAGCGCGGTTTGCGGCGGTGGGCGACTCATGGCAGGATCAGGAACACGACCACTTCGCGGAGGAGTTTGTATCGACAATGAAGGTGCTGAGAAAATTCGTGGAGGTTTCCGAGAAGCACACCCCGTATCTGCTCCGCAAGGCGCAGCGCATCGAACAATACCTGGACCAGCGGTAACGTCATGGCCGATCAAGCCAAAGTCACCTCCCTCGACGCGCTCGAAGATTTCCGGGCGTGCCTCATCCTGTTTTTGGCCAAGGCCCGTTCCTGCGTGGACGCGGGGGGCGACGAAATCCGGCGGACACGTGGCTGGCTCCAGAACGAACAGCGTCTTCGTTGGCAAGGGGAAATCCGTCGCATCCGGCGGAAGCTGGACCTCGCCGAGCAGGAACTCCTCACCGCCAGGATGTCCTTGTTGCGGGACAATGTGTCCCGGGAGATGATGGCGGTGCGCCGGACGAAACAGGCGCTTGCGGAGGCGGAGGAAAAGCTCCGACTTGTCAAACTGTGGTCGCGTAATTACGAATCCTCCGTCGCGCCGCTCGCAAAAAAGCTGGAGAGTTTCCGGAGCGTCCTCGACCACGAAATGCCCAAGGCTATTTCCTATCTCGTCCAGACGCAGAATGCATTGGAGGCCTACACGGAAACAGCAGGATCACCCCGCGGCCTCCAGTCGCCTGCACCGGCTGATGAACCTCTACCGCGATGACCTCCCAGCTTACCCAGGCCATGAAGGAGCTCTCCTTGGAATGGGATCGGACCCGTTCGTATTGGTCCGATGCGAAAAGCCGCGAGTTTGGAGAAAAATTTCTCGACGAGCTTCCCGTCCACATCGACAGGACGGTGGCCGCCATGGAGGATATCGAAACGATGTTGAGAAAGATTCGCGCTGATTGTGAGTAACCCGCCTGATTTGCAAGTCCGCGCGAGTCTGGCGTTGATGGCCCGGCTGAGGGAAACCGAGGCGGAATTCGGACAGAAGGAATCCCAGTTTTCCCGGGGGTGCCGGCTCCGCCTCGCTGAGGATATCCGGACGCGCCGCGAGGAAACGGCGCGGATCGAAAATCGGCTGGCCGCGGAAACGGCCAAGATCGAGTCCCGGTTTGCGGAGAATGAAGAGCGGGCGCGGGCGGTTTACGAAAGACGTCGAAGCCGCATCGAGCAAGCCAGTCGGCGCAGGATGGAAGGTTTGCAGCAACAGGCGAAGCGGGCCAGAGAGCGGTATCTGGGAGAACTTCAGATGCGGCATTTCAACGCCACGCGAAGCCTCCCGGTTGAGCTGAAAGCCGAGGATGACTCACAGGCCCGCTTCATGGCGGAGCTTGAGGTTCCGCGCGTAATGTTCGGTAACCTGGAGCGTCGGGTGCGCGGGGCTGTGCGCGGCTTTGCAAATCTTTCCCGCCTCGTTCGGCCACCGCGTGAAATTCAGATAAAACTCTCCGACGATCATTTCAAATCGTTCGACGAGCTTCAGGGGCGGCTTTCCGTTCTCAAGAATCAATTAGCAGAGTTTCAAAAACTTTTTCTGCCGGGATTGTTCAGCCGCCTGCCGCTGATCGCCTTGATCCCATTGGTGTGGGTGCTGTGTGGTGCGCTCGGGTTTTGGACAGGGAGCTGGACGGTGGGCGGCGGGCTGGCCGTGGCGCTGACGGTCGGGGTTCTCATCCTTCATCGCATCGGAGCCCGAGGGGATGCGGCGCGCCTGGCCGGTCTCTTGGCGGAAACGCGGACGCTTCTTTACACCTGCGTCGAAACCGCCAGAGCCGCGCATGACTCCGCGCGACGCCGGCGTCAGGAGGACTACGACCGGCTGTGCGCGGAGGTGAACGCCCAGTGGGGCGAGGCTGCTGAAATCGAGCAGACATTCGCCGCGAAAATCCGCGGGAAGATCGAGCTCCAAACCCCGCGTCTCCTGGAAAAAAACGAACGCCAGTTTCAGCCCAAGCAGCAGCGTAACGAATCCGCACGAGACGTGTGCCTTGCCGATATCGCGCTCGAAGCGGAAACAGGGCGGCAGCGGATCGCCTCCTCACATGCCGCCACAGAGGCCTCGCTCGCAACGGACGCAGAGAACGGCTGGATGGAACTCCAGGCCGGCTGGCTGGCCGCCATAACCCCTCTCTACCAGACCCTCGAAACCATGAACGCCGTCCTCGACCAGTTTTCCCCGGCATGGGATGCGGGCTTTGTCGAGAGCTGGGAGCCCTCCACAAAATTCCCGCCGGGCGCGAAATTTGCCTCCCTCGCCCTGGATTTGGCCGGGGCCTCCGCTCCCAAGGATTCCCGTCTCGCCCTACCCGGGCCGGCCCGCCTCTCGATCCCGCTGGCATTGACTTTCCCCGCGCAGGGCTCCCTGCTTTTCGAGACTTCGGGTTCCGGCGCAGCCATCGTCATCGGCACGCTCAACGCCCTCATCCTGCGGCTGCTTTCCACGATACCGCCAGGCAAGCTAACGTTCACAATCATTGATCCTATCGGGCTCGGGCAGAATTTTTCCGGGCTCATGCACCTGAGCGACTACGAGGAAAACGTGATCAACCGGCGCATCTGGACGCAGCGCGACCAGATCGAGGAACGCCTCGCGGAGTTGAACGAACACATTGAGAAGGTCATCCAGATGTATCTTCGCAACGAATACGCGACGATCACCGAATACAACGCGCAGGCCGACAGCGTAGAGGAGAAATACCATTTCCTCGTGGTCGCGGATTTCCCCGCGAACTTCAGCGAGACCGCGGCGAAGCGCCTCCAGAGCATCGCGGCGAGCGGTGCGCGGTGCGGGGTTTTTACGCTGATCCACTGGGACCGGCGGCAACCGGCGGCGGACGGATTTGTGCCCGACGAGCTGCGCAAGAACAGCGTTTGCCTCCGGAACGAGCGGGACGGGTGGGTTTTCGTCAACGAGGAGATCCGCGTTGGGCAGGAGCTCGCCTTCGAACTGCCACCGCCGCCCGAGCTTGCGATTAGTCTCGTTCACGGCATCGGCCAGGCCAGCATTGACTCGAATCGCGTCGAGGTTCCGTTCGCGCAGATTTCCCCGAAGGCGGACCTCCTATGGACGAACGACACGACCAGCGAACTTCGCATCCCCATTGGCCGCACGGGCGCCACGAAGCTCCAATATCTCGCAATCGGGAAGGGCACCCGCCAACACGCGCTGTTTGCGGGCAAGACAGGCTCTGGAAAATCCACGCTCTTCCACGTAATCATCACCAACCTCGCCCTTTCGTGCAGCCCGGAGCAGGTCGAATTTTATCTTATCGATTTCAAAAAAGGCGTGGAGTTCAAGTGTTATGCCACTCATCGCCTGCCGCACGCGCGCGTGGTGGCGATCGAGAGCGACCGCGAGTTCGCGCTCAGCGTGCTCCAGCGGGTGGACGGCGAGTTGAAGCGTCGCGGCGACATCTTCCGCGCGCTCGGCGTGCAGGATATTGCAGGCTACAAACGGGAGGGCGGTGCCGAGCCTGTGCCACGAACCCTGCTCATCATTGACGAGTTTCAGGAATTTTTCGTCGAGGACGACGAGATTGCGCAGACCGCGTCGCTGCTTTTTGACCGCATCGTCCGTCAGGGCCGGGCGTTTGGAATCCATGTGCTGCTCGGCTCGCAAACCCTCGGGGGTGCTTATACGCTGGCGCGCACAACGCTCGGGCAAATGGTCATTCGCGTCGCCCTGCAGTGCAACGAGGCCGACGCGTATCTCATCATGGACGACAATAACCCCGCGCCCCGCCTTCTCTCGCGTCCCGGCGAGGGCATCTACAACGATGCGGCGGGCGCCATCGAGGGGAACAGTCCGTTTCAGGTCGTATGGCTTCCGGACGAAGAGCGGGACTCGCAGTTGAAGAGAGTCCGGGTTCTGGCTTTGGAACACGACTGGAAAGGAGACGGACCGATTGTCTTTGAGGGCAACTCCCCGGCCGATATTCGGGACAATGCGCTGCTCCGCGCCGCGCTCGAATGCCCGCCAACCCTCCCGCCTCGCTGCTGGCTCGGCGCGCCGAATTCCATCAAAGGACCGACCGAAGTGGTGTTCCGCAGGCAGAGCGGGGATCATCTCCTGATCGTCGGGCAGCGCGACGAGACCATTTCCACGATGATGGCCGATTCGCTTCTGGCTCTGGCCGCGCACTACCCTCCCGGTGATGCAAAATTTTTCGTCTTCCATGTCGGCGGATCGTCTGCGAGGGATTTGCTCATGGAGGTGGGCGAGGCGCTTCCCCATGACGTCACCATTGTTCGGCCAGAAGAGGCTGGGCGGGTGATGAACGAACTCGCCGCGGAATTGCAGGTGCGCGCGGACGGACCCGCCGCGGACAACGCCCCGCCGGTTTTTGTCTTCATCCACAGCCTCCAGAAATTCAAAAAACTCCGCCACGAGGACGACTTCGATTTCTCCGGGGGTTCCGATGCCACGCCAAATCCCGGGGCGCAGCTCAACAGTTTGCTCGCCGAGGGCAGCAGTCATGGGATCCATCTCATCGTCAGCCTCGACACGTTCAGTAACATCGGGCGGATGCTCAGCCGCAAGGCGCTGGGCGAATTTGGAATGCGCGTCATCTTCCAAATGAGCGCAAACGACTCCGCCAGCCTGATCGACTCGCCGCAAGCGGGAAGCCTTGGCCTCCATCGCGCCCTCTTCTACAACGAACAAGAGGGGTATTTGGAAACGTTCCGCCCGTATGCGACACCCGATCCCGACTGGGTGCGGGACGCCTGCCGGATCCGAACCGCCGGAAAATAAAATCTCGGGGGCGGGATTGCTGATTCAGAATTCCTCTCCGGTAATCGCGGACCACGGATGCCGCACCTTTGGCACTGCGGGGGAGTCGAACGTTTCCGTCCCGCCGTTTTTGTTGCTCTCGGGGATGCGATATTTCGCTTGAGCGGGGTTGGAAATCCTTGCCAGCGAGACGGGTGGGCTCGCAAGATCGGGTGAGGGACGGATGCATCACGATACTTCATTAATTAGCCTGATCGCGGTGGGGTTCGCGCTGGCATTTATTTTCGGGTTTATTGCGTGCCGTCTTGGGCTGCCACCACTCGTCGGATATCTCGTGAGCGGGATAATTATCGGGAGTTACACGCCGGGATTTGTGGCAGATACCCACTTAGCGGGACAACTTGCGGAGATCGGAGTAATGTTGTTGATGTTCGGCGTGGGGCTGCATTTTTCGATTTCGGATTTGGCGGCGGTGCGGCGGATTGCGATTCCGGGTGCGATCGGGCAGATTGTGATCGCGACGGCGATTGGTGCTGCGATGGCGATGAGTTGGGGGTGGACGTTTGGGGCCGGGCTCGTGCTCGGATTGAGTGTGTCGGTGGCGAGCACGGTTGTACTTTTGAAGGCGCTGGAGGAGCGTAATGCGGTAGACACCCCGAATGGGCGCGTCGCGATCGGATGGTTGATTGTGGAGGATTTGGCGATGGTGCTGGCGCTGGTGTTGATCCCGACGTTTGCTGTGGCGTTGGGCGGCAGCACGGGTGACGACGCTCACGCAGGGGAGCACGGTTTGTTTACGACGGTGGCCGTAACGCTGGTCAAAGTGGGGGCGTTCGTGGCGCTGGCGCTCGTGGTGGGGCCGCGCGTGATGCCTTGGATTTTGCGTCAGGCGGCGCGGACGGGGTCGCGGGAACTTTTTACACTGGCCACATTGGCCTTGGCACTGGGCATCGCGTTTGGTTCAGCGAAACTCTTCGGCGTGTCGTTTGCGCTCGGTGCGTTTTTTGCCGGCGTCGTGGCGAGCGAGTCGTCTCTGAGTCATAAAGCAGCCGCGAGTTCGCTGCCTTTGCAGGATGCGTTTGCGGTTCTGTTTTTTGTGTCGGTGGGGATGTTGTTTGATCCGGGAGTGATTTTGCGCGAGCCGTGGCAGGTCTTGGCAATTGCGGGACTGATCATGTTTGGAAAATCGTTGGTTGCGTTCGGTATCGTGCTGGCGCTGGGGTATCCGGCAAGCACGGGGATGATGGTCTCCGCCGCACTGGCGCAAATTGGCGAGTTTTCCTTTATCTTGGCCGGGTTGGGAATCAGCTACAAACTTCTGCCTGCGGAAGGATTGAACCTGATTTTGGCGGGAGCCTTGCTCTCGATCACGTTGAACCCGCTGTGTTTTGCGGGGGCTGAGCGATTGTGCGGCTGGCTCAAGCGGCGCAAGGGAGGAAATGCGTGGGGCGAAAAAAAGTTCGCGTTGCTGGAGGGCGAACTGGTTGCCGCCAAAGAGCGGGCGGCAGCCAAGGCTGCGGCGCATAAGACTTTTACTCCCGAGGAACTGGTCGAGCGGTTTCCGCTTTTTGCTAAGCTGACGGCCGAGCAACGCGAAGTGTTGATTGTGCACTTCGAGGCGCGTGAGGCCGATCCGGGCGAGCGAATTATTCGCAAGGGCGACGTGGCGGACATGATGTATTTCATCGCCGAGGGACAGGTGGAAGCCACGGTCGGAGAGAATTCTTTTCCGCTGGCAGCCGGCGACTTTTTTGGGGAGATGGCGTTAATTACAGGGGAACCCAGATCAGCGGATGTGACGACCGTGGACTATTGTCGTTTTGCGACGTTAAGCGCGCCGGATTTCCGGCAATTCCTCAAGCGCTTTCCCGACATCCGCACGGAGATTGCCGCACTCGCCGCCGAACGCGGACGCATGAACCGGCAGGAATAATTCGAGTTGCAGGAGGGAACGGGCTCGCGTTTACTGGCGCACTATGTATCTGCCCGATCATTTGTTTCGTGAAACCCGTTTGCTGAGAGTGGTGGGGGCCTTTGCCGTAGCGGTGGCGTTTTCGTCCTGCGCGGTGGTGAAGGATGTTCAGGCAAAAAACGAACGTCGGGCTGAGGAGAAACGCCTCGCGTCCGTCCGCGAAGCCACGATTGCCGAGCATACCACGTTTCGGGTGACGTCCGGGTGGAAGTCGAAGATTTACCGTCAGCCCGAACTCATGGCGCGGGCAACGGCAGAGAATAGCTCGATCGAAATCGCGTTGGCCGAGCAGCGGGGGTTGCTGATTGTTGATGGCGGTATTGCGATGGATTTTCCAGTGGCGACGGGCAAACGATCCCACCCGACGCCGGCAGGATCTTACACAATCATGGGCAAGCAGAAGGACTACGGCTCGAATTTGTATGGCAAGATTGTGGACGCGACCGGGACGGTGTTGGTGGCTGACGCCGATACGCGAACGGACGTCGTGCCGGAAGGTGGCAGTTTTGTTCCGGCAAAAATGCCGTATTGGATGCGCCTGACCAACACGGGGGTAGGACTCCACGTGGGCTATATCCCCGGACACGCCGCGTCCCACGGTTGCATTCGGCTCAAGCGCGAGGTGGCGGTGAAGCTTTTCGAGATCGTCAAAATCGGAACGCCGGTTGTGATCGCGGTAAAGGCCCCGAGTTTGAGTCAGTTGTCGAAAAGCGAGAGTTGAGCTTCCGGCGGGCGTCGGAAGGCGGCTGCATTGTAAGCGAACGGGGTGAGGGAGAAATTTTCCCGGTCGCGTGATTTTCTGAAGAGGGTGCGAATTTGCTCCGCCCAAAAGCCGGTGCCACGGAGGCGTTCGCCAAATGCTGACGAGTTGAGGTCGCCGCCGCGGAGGTCGCGAATGCGGTTGAGAATTTTTTCACGGCTGCCGGGAACGTGTTCTTCGAGCCAAGACGAAAAAATTTCCTTCACGGCGTGGGGGAGGCGAAGAACGGTGTAGGCCGCACGGGTAGCACCGGCTTCGCGGGCAGCATGGAGGATGGCGGGAATCTCGTGATCGTTAAGGCCCGGGATGATGGGAGCGAGCACGACGGCGGTCGGAATCCCGGCTGCGCTGAGTTTTGAAATCGCATCGAGGCGATGAGCGGGCAGGGACGCGCGCGGCTCAAGGCGGCGAGCAAGCTCGGAGTCAAGCGTGGTCACGCTCACATGGACGGCGCAGGCGTCGTGTGCGGCGAGCTCG
>JBBRHN010000048.1:0-10363 GCA_038222685.1 Chthoniobacterales bacterium
AGAAACTCTCGGTATCCGCAAGATCACAAAATACTTTAAACGTCTGGATTTGCATTCGACTCCTGGATGATAAGGTATTCTAATAACTCTCCAAACGCCAGCGTAGATTTTCTTATGAGCTCGCCCGACACCGCCCTCGCATCCATCCAAGCCCGCATCGCTACCGCCGCCGCACGCGCCAACCGCGACCCTGCCGAAATCCGCCTCGTCGCCGTCTCTAAAAAAAATCCCCCGGAAAAAATCCGAGAGCTGTTCGATCAAGGTCAAACCGTCTTCGGCGAAAGCCGCGTCCAAGAAGCCCTTCCAAAAATCCCCCTCCTTCCCGCTTCCGCCGAATGGCACTTCATCGGCCATCTCCAGACCAACAAGATTCGAAAAGCCCTTCCCCACTTCACCCTTTTCCACGGCGTCGACAACATCGACGTCGCCACGCAAATGGATCGCATCGCCGCCGACCTCGACCTTCGACCTCGCGTCTGCCTTGAAGTCAATGTCTCCGGCGAGGACACCAAGTTCGGTTTCTCGCCCGACGCCCTCCGAGCCGCATGGGATCAAATTCTCGCCCTCCCGCGCCTCCAAGTTGCCGGCCTCATGACCATGGCTCCCTACGACGACAATCCCGAAAACGCCCGCCCCTTTTTCGCCGCACTTCGCACCCTCCGCGACGAACTTGCCACGAGCACGAACCCCCTCCACGATCTATCCATGGGAATGAGCGGCGATTTCGAAGCCGCCATCGCCGAAGGCGCCACCATCGTCCGCATCGGCTCCGCCCTCTTCGGCGAACGCCTCGCGTGAAATTTGCGGGAGGCCAGTTTTCCTACTTCAACCAGCCCATTTTTTTAAGCGAGGCTTGGTAGGCTTTGGCCTTCTCTCCAAACAAAAGCTCCGCCGAAGCCACCAGCCGCCGCGCCTCACCTTCGTCGCCACGCTTTGAGGCTTCTGCGGCTCGAATGAAAAAATCCTCCGCCGACTGCGAGCGAAACTTCCCGGCACGAATCAGCGCCTGCGCCTCATCGGCGCGCCCCGTTTTTTCATAGCAAATATAAAGTCGAAACGAGACGAGCGCCGTGTTGGCCGTGTTGTTGGGCAGTTTGCTGTAATACCCAATCGCTTGCTCGAATCGCCCGGCGGAAAACTCCAACTCGGCAAGGTTCATCGTCGCCGACGGATTGTTGGGCGAGAGTTCCAGAGCCCGCAGCATCGCCGCGCGGGCTTCATCGTTTTTCCCGAGCGTGCTCAGGAACGCCCCGCTGGCAATGTGGCTCCTCGCATCATCGGGATACGCGGCAGTGAGGCGCTCCACCGCCTTCCCCGCAGCCGCGTTGTCTTTATCCCGAAGCGCCGTGACGACAGCGGTGAGTAGTGTCGCCGCCGAGTCGGGCGGACGGCTCACTTTGACGATCTCTGCTTTCGGCGCAGGCAGCATCAATACATAAACGCATGCCGCCACCGAAAGCAAAGCCGGTATGCCGACGTAAAAGGCCAGAATCTGCACGAGCGAAAATCTGGCGTGAAATCGATAAGCTCCGCGTCGGAGCAAACGGGGCCACAGCCGCAAAATTCGCATCCGTCGCAGCCGCTCCGCCCTGCGTTCGTCGGCCTCGGTGAACGGCCGCTCCGCGAATGTTGTATCGCCTGTTTTGGGTGCGGAATCGCCCTTCCCCCGCGTCGCGAGATCGCGAAAGGCTGTCCGGCTCTCTGGCTTTTTCGACGGAGAGGCAGCCTGTTTGCGTTTGGGCGGAGGTGTCTCGTTCCCCTGCGGGGCACGCCTCGCTCCGGCTCCAATAATCGTGAACGGTGCCTCGTTGCTGGGCTTTTCTCCACCGAGACGGTTCGGCTTGGATTTCGAATCGTCATTGCGTTCCATGAGTGGCGAAATTTATCCTCGTTCAGGCCGTAATCGCGAGCCTTTTCATCGCGCCGAGCCCGCCGCGGGCTCGACCATCCCGACGATTTCACCAGACGCATTCTCCACAACTGCAACCGTCCCCGGCGGGTAAATTTGCAAAAACACCTCGACCGGCATCGCCGCCGCCGCTCTCACCACTGGACGGGCCAAGCTGGCCATAGTCGCCGAAGATTCCGCGTGCATTTCGATCTCATCCCCGCTTGCCGCTCCCAAAACCTTGAGATCTCGCGAGACAACGGGGAAAACCGACTGCGCCGAGCGACGAACAATCCCCGCTGCATCACGACACGAAGCCTCCGCAGGCAAGGTCACGAAATCGCTCCGCATGAGATCTGTCACCCTTCGGCCCTGCACCCGCGCCCGGAATTGTGCGTATGCCAATTCCTGCTGCGCGCCCATGAACACAAAAACCCCGATGAAACCAAGCATGGGCGATCCGTAGAAACTTGCCGCAAAAAACAAGACCGCGATCACTTGCCCCACTCGCGCGGCCACCGTCGTCGCCGTGAGAAAACTAAACCGCATCGCCAGCAAAGCCCGCAGCACACGCCCGCCATCCATAGGAAACGCCGGGATTGCATTAAAGACGATCAACATCACGTTCACCGTCATCAATCGCGTGACCATGCTGTCGCCCGACAAATCCGCATCCGTGAGATCCGAAAAGCTAAACTTCGCCGCCATCGCCAGAAACAGAAACAGCGCGATGACCACATTTACCGCGGGGCCCGCTACGGCCACAACAAGTTCCTGCGAGGGTTTCTCCGGCATCCGCTCCAACCGCGCCACCCCGCCGATCGGCAAGAGCGTGATGTCCGGCGTGCGGATCCCATACATCCGCGCCGCGAAAGCATGGCCGAACTCGTGAAGGAGCACGCAAAGGAAAAGCAAAAGAATAAATACCGTCCCCTGCCCGGCCGCTGCCAGTCCGCCAGCCTGCCAATCCATCCACGCAAACCACGCCAGCAGCAGCAAAAACGTGACGTGGATTTTGACTTCGATGCCCGAGATCCGGGCGATTCTAAATGACCAACGCATAAAATTCGGTTTCCGACGGCGGGATTTGACGGTAGAAACTTACCTCCCGTGCGAAGACCCGATTCGTAACCTTCCCACGAATCCGAATAAATCCCAAAAGAAAATGCCATCTCCCACTCTGAAAGTCCTCGTCGCCGATCCCATTTCCCAACGCGGTGTCGATGAACTCGCCGCAGGAGGCACCCTCGAAGTCGTCGTCCAAACCGGACTTCCCGAAGCCGAGCTTCTCAAAATCATCCCCGCGTTCTCCGCACTCGTCGTGCGCAGCCAGACAAAAGTCACGGCAGCCGTTCTCGATGCCGCTTCGAAACTCAAAGTCGTCGGCCGTGCGGGCGTCGGTGTGGACAACGTGGACGTCGATGCCGCCACCCGCCACGGCGTAATCGTGATGAACACCCCCGGCGGCAACACGATCTCGACCGCCGAGCACGCGTTTTCCCTCATCATGAGCATTGCCCGCAGCATTCCCCAAGCCGATGCCAGCGTGAAGTCCGGCAAGTGGGATCGCAAAAAATACGAAGGCGTCGAATTGTATAACAAGACGCTCGGCATCCTCGGCATGGGCCGCATCGGCACCGAGCTCGCGCGCCGCGCCATCGCGTTCGGTATGCGCGTTGTCGCCTACGATCCTTACCTCTCCGTCAGCCGCGCCCGGAGCCTGCAAGTCGAGCTCGTTGAAGAACTCGACGCTCTGCTCCCGCTCGCCGACTTCATCACGATGCACATGCCCCTCACGCCGGAAACGCAGCACATGCTCGACACCCGTCGGCTCGCCCTCTGCCGCAAAGGCGTTCGTATCGTCAACTGCGCCCGTGGCGGTCTCATCGACGAAGCCGCCCTCGGCGAGGCCCTCAAATCCGGCCAAGTCGCCGCAGCCGCCCTCGATGTCTTCGAAGTCGAGCCTCCGCCTGCAGACTTCCCGCTCCGCGCATTGACGAATATCGTCTTCACGCCACACCTCGGAGCCAGCACCGCAGAGGCCCAGGAAAATGTCGGCATCGAAATTGCCCAAGCCATTCGCGCCGCACTCCTCGATGGCGAAATCCGCAACGCCGTCAACATGCCGAGCATGGACGCCAAAACCGCCGTCGTCGTCAAACCCTACCTCACCCTCGGTGATAAACTCGGACGCTTCGCCGCCCAACTCGCCCCGAACCGCAACGACCGCGTCGTCATCACCTACGGCGGAAAAGCCGTCGAAATGCCCACCGACGCCATTAGCCGCGCGATCCTCACCGGATTTCTCAAACACGCCGGCGGCGAGGAGGTTAACAGCGTCAACGTCCGCACTATGGCCGCCGCACGCGGCCTCGACGTCGAAGAAGTCCGCTCCAGCGAGCAAACCGATTTTAACGAATGGCTCCACGTCGCTGTCTTCAGCGGAGAAACGAAAGTCTCCGTCGGCGGCACGTTCTTCGGCGCAAAAAACGACCCCCGCATCGTCCGCGTCAACAGCCGTTCCGTCGAAGTCACCCCATCCGGTCCCGTCCTCCTCCTCGAAAACCGCGACCGCCCGGGCATCATCGGCCACATTGGTACACTCCTCGGACGCGAGAACATCAACATCGCCAGCATGAGCCTCTCCCGCACCGAACAAGGCGGACGCGCCCTCACCCTCCTCAACCTAGACTCCGCCCCGTCACCCGAATTCCTAAAAAAACTCGCCTCCGACGAAGACATCTACGCCGCTCAAGTCATCGTGCTGTGAGGTGGGAACAAGAGAGTGAAAACGCTCGCGGATTACTATCGTCAACTTCAAGAGTGGGAGGGAGTGTCTCCCATCTGTCTCATCTCGACGTGGCCTGAGGAGTTTGCGTTGTCAGTTCAAGAAGACTTCCGTTCCGTGATCAACGGAGTCGGACTGGTTGGAATGAAATGTCCGGTGAGATCAGGCAGCACGAACCAAAGCCTTGGAAATCAGATTCAAGACTTCGTCGTTCCGCTACTGGCGACCGAACTCGCCCTCTTCACCCTGCAAAGAAGCCCGGGCGCGGGGTATCCCGATTGTGAGCTCATCCACCTTGCGTCAGGGCAACTCGTTTCGGCGGAAGTCAAAGCGACGTCAGATTGGAATCCAAATGATTCGAGTCGCAGAGTTCTCACATCGTCGTCGGAAAAACTAAGAAAGCGTTTCTCCGAGCCGATTCTTCACCTTTTGATTTCGATCGTTTACTCCCCAGCCGACGGCGCGCAAATCCAAAGCCTCCGCTTAGATTTTCTCGAACCAATAACTCCCGTCGGGGTGCGCCTCGAAGCCTCGGTGAGTCACAAAATCCTTTGCGAAGGAACTCACCGGAGTATTGTTTTCTAATGCAGCTGGAACTCGAAATAGGCACTGATGCGCCAAGCGAGTCACTGAACGTCGAAGTCTCCGACTTTTCCATCGGCGATGTCACTGTTCCGCTTTCCCGAGGAGAGTTCTGGACCGCCAAGCAACGTGATGGGCACTCAATTCACGAGATTTCATATCGTGCCTGCTACAAGCCCCAACTGCCGGGTTACTTCTTGAAGCATTATGCCTCACCTGGAAGCCTTGTTTTTGACCCATTTCTCGGAAGGGGGACGACCTTGGTCGAAGCCCGTCTTGCGGGATGCCGAACTGCGGGCTCCGACGTTAACCCCCTCTCCATCTTTCTCACGCGTCCAAGGCTGCGGCCTCCGACTCTGGCACAGGTCAAACAGCGACTCGATGCAGTGATTCTTCCAGAAGGAGCCGACGCACCCGAAGGAATGCTCGAATTTTTTCACCCGGCAACTCTCGAAGAAATCACGGGTTGGATGGGATACTTCCGACAACGTCGCGAGTCGGGTCTCCTCGACGACGCCGATGAGTGGATTCAAATGGTCGCGATTAACCGCCTGACCGGCCACTCGAATGGATTCTTTTCCGTTTACACCCTCCCGCCGAATCAGGCTGTTTCCATCGCGCGACAGGCGAAGATCAATGCCAAGCTCCGCCAAGTTCCCGAGCATCGCGATACGCGGGCCTTGATTTGGAAGAAAACCCGCTCGCTACTCCGCGATTCGCTTCCCGAGGGATTTCGCGAACGCGAACTTCATGTTTTTCAAGCTTCAGCCGATCGGCTTTTGCAAATGGATTCCAGCACCGTGGATCTGGTTGTCACGTCGCCTCCGTTTCTCAACGAAGTCGATTACCTACAGGACAACTGGATGAGAATGTGGTTCTGCGGGATTTCGCTCGACCGCGCGTCGCTCTGGCAGATTCGTTCTGTTGCAGAATGGACCGCTCAGATGGAAGGCGTGCTCAAGGAACTCCGCCGCATTCTCAAGACCGGAGGTGTCGTGGCTTTTGAGGTCGGCGAAGTGCGTAAAGGCACCGTTCGATTGGAAATCGAGGTTCTCGCCGCCGGGCTCAGGGCGGGGCTCACTCCGATTTCGATTCTTGTGAACGAGCAGAACTTCACAAAAACATCGAACTGTTGGGGTGTCTCGAACAACGCGAGCGGAACTAACACCAACCGCATTGTTGTCTTTCGAAAAACCTAAGTCTGCTCGTTGAGGAGTGCGGCGATTCGCTTGACTGCGGGGAAGGCGAGCATTTCGCTCCAGAGGCATTTGATGGGTTCGATGCGGACATCGGAGACGGCGTCCTCCCAGCCTGCGAGTGATTCTTTGGAGAAGTCGAGTGGCACGATGACTTCGGCGGCGAGCGGAACGGCGGCGAGGCGATAGCGGTTCCAGTTCGCGCGATGGGTGGACGAGGTGTCGTCCGTCGCGGCGGATGGCTCGATCTCCACAGACTCGGAAAGACGCTTCCAAGCGGAGCGCATCGACGACATCCAGCCACCGGATTTTTCGACGGCGGGGGCGATTCCGCCGATGAGCACAAGGCGCGGAACGGGCCGGCCTGCCGCGTGCAGTTGGCGCGCCATTTCGAGCGCCACGGTCGTCCCGAATCCGAAACCCGAGAGCACGAAGGAGCCCGTGGGATCGTCTTCAAACACGGCATCCAGGTAGGCCGCAGCGGCACTTTCAATCGAGGGATGGCAGGCCTCGGAATTTCCGTAGCCACGCGCTCTGATTCCGATCACGCGGCGCGTTGGGCCGATGGCTGCGGCGAGATCTTGAAAAACCTCGGACGCGCCCGCGGCCGGGTGGATCAACACGAGCCGTGTGCCTGCGCCCTTTTCTTGAAGAACCTGCACTGGTGCCCACGCTGCGACGACGCGGGGTTTCGCAGCAGGCTTGGCTGCCGGTTCGGCGGATGTTTTTTCTGCCGGTAACGGGAGTGCGGATTCATCAATCCATCCGCTGATTTTCAATGGCCACTCGTCCACATTAAAGGCACTCGGTACACCGCTTAGTGTCCACGTATGCTCCCCGCAATGCACGTCGAGCGCCGTCTCAAAAGTCCGCGAAGCACGGTTCCGCTGGGAGGCATCGGGAACGCCCGGCGCGCGCTGGGCAAAACTCTCAACGTAGAGCGCCCCCGTCGCATCGCGCCAGCCAAGAAGTCCACTGGAGTTTCCGCGCCGCCCTGAACCTTCGCTGTTTTTTTTCCATCCCGTCACCTTGAAGAAAAGCTCGCCCGCAAAACCGGGCGCAATGTCGTGTCCGTCCGCATCACAAACCGCGGCACCGATTTCTTCGACCGGAAACCCCGCCGCGAGAAGTACCCCGCTGGCCGAGTTTCCACCCGCGAGCCCGAGTCCGCAAAGCCCGGCCGGACTGAAGAAAACGCGAGAGCCGCCAGGCAACGCCTGATTCCAAATACCGAGAACTTTGAGATTGGGATTTCCGGCTTCGACTGCAACCACACGCAGCGAGGGAGATGTCAGCGGCGCACCGCGCAGGGAGCGTGCGGCTTGGTTAGCCCACTCGGCCGCGGTGACGCGCACGTGCGTGACATCGGAAGTCGCCGGATCGACGATTTCATCGTCCGCGACGCGCGTTGTGCCGCCAGCGAGGAGCGGAGTCAGCCATTCGTCGAGAAAGGCTCCGCCACCGGCTGCCGAATGAGCGAGAAACGTGTCGCCGGGAGCAAACTCCAAAACCCGCGCTCCGGCGGCGGCGGCGGACAAAAGCATCCCGTGCGTGAGAGCGGTGAGTGACGGCGAGTCCCCATCGTGGAAGCCAGCCAGGAGCGCGGCGGGACTTTCCTGCGTGAGCTCGGGAGAAGGCACGTCGGCGACTTCGAGCGTGTCCCAGTCCTGATCAAGAATAATGCGCCGGCGGTTGGTGACATCAAGCAACGGCGAACTCGCCGCATCACACAGCACAAATCCCGCGTCGTGCGTGCTCAATGCCGATTCAACCCACTCTGGCGGTGCCGAGGGATCGACAGGGACAATCGTGTTGCCGGCTTTCAGCGAGCCGAGGATGGCGATGGGAATCCACGATGACTGCGAAAGGAAGAGCCCGGCATTCCATTCGCCCGTCAAGCCCGCGTGGGCAAGGTGGGCGGCGAGTTTGTCGGAGAGCGCATCCAGCTCGCCGAACGTCAGCCGGTAGTCTCCATCGACGACAGCCGTGCGATCCGAGTGCAGGCTGACGACGGCGCGAAAAGCTGCAACCAGCGAAGCCGCTTGTTTGCCGCCTTCGGGACCGCGCGAAAGGCTCCGCAACGTTTTGCTTAAGGCCGCATCGAGAACGGGAACATTGCGCAGCGGCTTCGACTCATGCGCCGGGAATTCGGCGAGCAGGGCCGCCAACTGTCCAAGCAATTCTTTTGCCGCAAGCTCGTTCCAATTCGAACCGGACACTTTGAGCGCGAGGCGAAACCCGTCTCGGGCTTCGAGCGAGTGGCCGTTGGCGGGCGCAGCGTGAATTTTCGTGTCGAAATTTATCCACCGCGGCAGCACGGTGTGGATGAGGTCGTTGAGCTCGGGCCCGCGCCATGCAAACACAGTGGGAGCCGAGCCATCGGCCAAGTCGATGCCGGCGGACGTCAGCGCGGTCTGCGGGTCAATGACGCCGTTGTTGCGAACAAGCTCACGCTTGGCCTCCACATCGCGCAGCCATTCCAGCAGCGTTCCTGTCCACGAAATGGGAACCGGAAGGACGTTCTCAAAATAGCCCGCCTCCCCCGGATCGCGCACAGGATCCAATAGCGAGAACACCACATCGCCCGTCGCGCCGAATCGCCGCAACGTCAACGCCCATGCCGCGTGGAGCACAGCGGCGGGGTCGAGCGAATGCGTCGAGCAAAACGCCTTGAAGTCCGCCGTCTCGTCGCGTCCGAGCAGCAAGGACGCCTCGGCCGATTTTCCCTCGACCAAGCGTGGGCGAAGCCGCAGCAGGCCTTCGACCCGGAACAAAATTTCTTTCCAAAGTTCCGGCGGCGACAAAGGCGGTTCGACCGGCTCGGGCGAAGCACCAAGCACGCTCCCGTCCAAGGCCACGAGCCAGTCGACCAAAACGCCGCAGAGTGAGCGTTCATCGAGCAGAAACGTCGGCGCAGTGAACAAATAGTGCCCCCCGCCGCCAGGTAGCCGGATTTCGTGAAACCGGACAACAGGAGCGTCCGCCACATCAATCGGCGCGGCAGCATCCGCAACCAGCAACGCGGCCCACTTTTCCGGAATCGCCTCTGCGGTTTCACTTTGCCAATCGAGCGTACGCCAAAACGTTTCCGCCGTTTCGACCTCGCGCACTCGGAGCAACCCGTCGCTTCGGCGCGAGAATCCGGAGCGCAGCACGCCGTGTCTTGCGACAACGGCTTGCCAAGCGGCGCGGAGCTTTTCCGACGACACGCTTTCTCCGAAGCTGATCGAGATTTGCAAATTCCCCGCGCCACCTTTTGTCGCTGCGAGATGACGAAAAAATGCAGAGGACTGCATGGGGCTGGAAAAATACTCGCGCATGACTGTGGGCTAGAATCCGGCGTCCGTCACAGCTCCTTGCGAAGCGGTTGCAACATGGGAGGCATACTTTGCCAGCACTCCGCGACGATAGCGGGGTTTTGGCTTTTTCCATTTTGCCAGCCGGGCGGCAATTTCTTTGGCCGGAATGCCGAGCACGAGGCTGCTTGAGGCGGCATCGATGGTGATCTTGTCTCCGTTTTTAACAATGGCCAGCGGACCGCCGTCGAACGCCTCGGGCGTTATATGCCCCACCACAAAACCATGTGTGCCGCCGGAAAAGCGTCCATCGGTAATCAGCGCGACTTCTTTACCGAGTCCGCGCCCCATCACCGCACTTGTCGGCGAGAGCATCTCGCGCATCCCCGGCCCGCCGCGAGGCCCTTCATAACGAATCACGATCACGTCACCCTTTTTGATTTTTCCAGCGAGAATCGCCTCCAGTGCTTTCTCCTCGGATTCAAACACGCGCGCTGTCCCGACAAAACGCTCGCCTTCTTTCCCGCTGATCTTTGCGACCGCGCCGTCCGGCGCGAGGTTGCCGCGCAGCACAACGAGGTGACTGGTTTTTTTGATTGGATTGCTGAGCGGT
>JBBRHN010000049.1:0-10250 GCA_038222685.1 Chthoniobacterales bacterium
AACCATTACAGCAGAGTGAACCGCTGGTTCGTGCACCTGTTTTTGGTGATGCCGGATCATATCCATGGGCTTTTTTCGTTTCCTGCTCACGAAGAGATGCGGAAGGTAATGGCGTCCTGGAAAAGTTTTACCGCAAAGAAAACCGGAGTCCGTTGGCAACGGGATTTTTTTGAGCACCGCCTGCGCACCGGAGAGAGCTTCGACTTGAAGGCGGATTATATCCGCAGGAACCCCGTGCGTGCCAAACTGTGCGAGAATCCAACCGATTGGCCACATGTCTGGCCAAGGTAGGGTCAGACCTCCGGGCTGACCGCTCTGCATCCGGCGGGTTTGGCCTCTTCGCCGATGACACCCAAGGCGGGCCGGGACGTCCCGCCCTACCATTCTTCTCGAATCTGCGTGGATTTTCTCTCTTGCAACTAGTAAATTCTTTTCCGATGTCCTCCGAGATCGACGAGTTTCTCATGTATCTCGCAACCGAGCGAGGGCTCTCGGTCAATTACCAGCTCAACGTCCAGCGCTCGCTCGAGGCCTTTGCCGCTTGGTTAAGCCAAAAAAATCCCTCCGCGTCCTTCGCTCAAGTCGAACCACAGTCCATCACCGATTTTCTAGCGTTTCGCAAGCGCGGCGGACTGCTCGCCGCGACCGTGCGCCTCGATGCCGTCGCCATCCGCATTCTCTTTCGATTCCTCGTCGCGCGCCGCGGGTGGACATCGAACCCCGCGGAGACGCTTGCATTGCCGCGTCCCGAAAAACATCTCCCCGAAACACTCCACCCCGCCCAGGTGCAAAATCTCATCGAGAGCGTGAATGAAAACGATCCTCTCGGCCTGAGAGATCGTGCTATGCTCGAGCTTCTTTACTCCAGCGGACTCCGCGTCTCCGAGCTGTGCGACGCCCGACTCGAGAGCCTCGACGAAGAAGGCGGCGTGCTTCGCGTCACAGGCAAAGGCTCAAAAACCCGCCTCGTTCCCGTCGGCGTTCCCGCCCTCGACGCCCTCCGCCGCTACATCGCCAGTCAACGCCCCGACCTCGTCTCTCCGCGGAGCGGGGCCGAAATTTTTCTCTCCGTCCGCGGACGCAAGCTCACCCCCCAACGCGTCTGGCAACTCGTCAAACAATACGCTGCCCGCGCCGGACTCGAAGCCAACATCTACCCCCATCTCATGCGCCACAGCTTCGCCACGCACCTCCTCGCCGGCGGCGCCGACCTCCGCATCATCCAGGAACTCCTTGGCCACTCCGACATCGCCACGACCCAAATCTACACCCCCATCGAAAAAAGCGGCCTCACCCAAGTTCTCCTAAACTTCCACCCGCGAGCAAAAAAATTGGGCAGTGAGGGGATCGAACCCCCGACCAACTCGGTGTAAGCGAGCCGCTCTACCGCTGAGCTAACTGCCCGTTGAAGTCTGCGACTCTAAGCCCAACCCTCGGCCGGGAAAAGATTTTTCCGCCCTCCCGGATTTGAAAACACGAACGCCAACAATCCTTCAACCGCCTTTTCTCCCCACTCTGTCCGTGTTCTACCGTGAGTCGCCGCGCCTCGTTGCCGGTCTCATCGCTCATCTCAGTAAGGGATTCGGATCATCGGATGGTTCCTATCGAAATCGTTTGCATTCCGCGTGACAAGAATACAGCCCTCCCGATCTGCGGTCGCCCAAATGACAGCGTCAGGAAGTTTGAAGCGGTGTTTTCTACGTGCTTCGACAGCCGCTTGCGCGATTTTTTCAGAAAGATCGACCAGCCGCATCGAGCTTAGCAGCCCGCAAGCGGGCGCCGTCTCCTATTCCGTATCCGCGCCGCACGTCAACTCTATCCAAGAGATGACCGGGCAGCACAAATCATCATATCGGGCCAGCTCCCCTGCCGCCCTTGAATCTCCTTAAAGGAAATCAATAAGCACATCGCTGTCGAGGACCGCCGTCGCTCACCCCATCCCTCGCGGATTGCATCGGCATGAGTTCTGCTGGAAAACTTCTTCCCCGACTTTGAACGGTTTCGAGGCACGGGGCTCATCGGATTGACTGTCCCGAAGGCCTTCGTGCGATTAGAACGAGTTCGTCCCCGGCCTTGCAAAGGCACATTCTCCGCTCGAACGGAGCAAGCCACCGCGCCTCCACAGCGCTCCATCTTGCGAGGAGTAAGAAAAGGGCGGACAATCGTCCTTTTCTTCCGGAAAGCGGGGGGGCGGAGTCGACCTCCGCGGCAAAAGGCTGCGAAAACGATGATTCAGGAATGCTTTGCCCGCGTGTGAGCCGACCTTTCAGTTGGTTTTTCAACCACGAAACGATGCCCATGACGAGACCAGGATAGCCCTCGGGCGGAGGGGTCGTGGATTGACAGGCGAGAATTTCCAACCCGCTTTTCATAGCAAGCACACGGAGTCCACTCTCGGAAGCGATCTGAAGATGTTCGGTAAGAACCCAGAGCCAAAGAGGCCCGAGCAAGCGACATTTCCATGCGTTGGCGTTGGGCGTAATCAGGCGAATAACACCTCCGGGCTTTAAACTAGCCGCTAGCGCCATGAGATGTTCTGCCGGATCGCTCACATGCTCGAACACGTGCGCCTCAACCACTTCATCGAAATTGGAGTCCACTTTCACCTCCGACAAATCGGCACCGACATAGTGGAATTCGCGCTTCAATACATTCGCGGCAGTCTCTGCGGGTTCTATGACGGAAACCGTCCATCCCTTAGATGCGCGCAAGCGACTCCACGCACCATATCCCGCCCCGCACTCCAACATTGCGCCCGGCGTTTCTGACGCAGCGAAAGAGGTTGCCTTCTCGTAGTGCGCAGCGATGGCGGCGCCGATAACATCAGGAGGTCGGTTGTCGTAGCCGACCTCGTAGTGCTTCTTGGTCGTCTCGATTTGCGGGCGTTTCTCAATTTGTAGCGAACTGCAGCATCGACATCGCCGATAGCTCTCTCCATCCCACAAAGCAAAAGCAGTTCTCGTCTCGCCGTCACAAAATATACAGGCGTTCACCAATGGCAACACAACCAAGTCCACGGAATCGTTCATGACGTCTCCGCCGGGATCACCGGGATTTCCACGATTTTTCGCCGCTCTCGTCTTCTCCCGAATGTCGCGCTATCAGGGCCGCAAGCGGATCGGGGTCGTTCAAGATTTCCTCGGGCAGTGAAAACATCCGCCGCCAAGCCTCGGGAGCTTCATCGTTCGGTGCTTTCTGACTCTGCAAATGCTCGTGCCATTTGGAGAGATCTCCGCGAAGTTCCCAAAAATGCTGCTGCCAACGACGCGACTCTGCCTGCGCCGCGTCTAACCACGCGACGAGATCCAAGCGATCCGTTTCCCGCAATTTTCTCTCGGCGATCTCGAAATCGCACTCCACAGCCGCCAAAACCGAATGCCAGATCACAAGATACACACGCCACTCGGATTCGCCGCCTGCATCGCTACAAGCCTTACACCACATCCGCTCCTCGATAATCCCCGTTCGTACCGAGCAGCCCGTCATCACAGAACCCACACTGTAGGTCTCCAAAACATTACCGAATTCCTTTGTCTGTAGCGAGGTCACCTCCATCTCGCATCTCGGACACCTCAACGCCGGTTTAACAACAATGGTATCAAACATTCCCATAAAAATTTTCTCCTTCGTATGATCGTCCACCAAACATCACCAAAACGCGAATCAGAAAATGAGTCCGAGTGCCGAAATGGAATGCGGCAAACGGGATTTCACAGTTATCTTAACAAAGTTTGACTCGCCGCAGAAACCCTGTTTCCAGCACGCAAGTTGATCACCGTTTTTCATAACCGGATCGAAGGAGTTCAGGCATAATTTCTTCGTTCCCTGGCCAGGTTTTTTCGACCTTCCCTTTCCACTTTCTCAAATTCCACATTTCAAATTCCGAATTCCAGGCTCAGTCTTGTAAGCCATGAAAATCTTTTGCTGCTACACCCCTGCGCATGAGGTGTTGTTTCGCGATTATTTTTGCCCCTCCTTGCCCGCGGGGCTTGATGTCGTTTCCACAAAATTAGCGATCTCCGGCTCCGGCGACTATTTGAGCCCGGAATTCCTCGAGTGCATTCGCGAGAAAGTCGCTCTTATTCGTGAATCAATTGAGCGGAATGCCGGTGAGATTATCGTTTGGTCCGACGTGGATATTATAATTCTCGCTGACTTGGTGCCCCTGCTTGAGCACCTCGCCGGTGCACCCGAAACCATGTCGTTTCAGCGCGAGTCGCCCCGGATGCCGGACGTCAACACAGGGTTCATCATCATACGCTGCGGCCCGCAAGCGGGCGAATTCTTTAAGAGAATAGCGAACGCATTGGAGGAAAAACCCGATTGGAACGAACAGCGTGCAGTGAACGATCTTCTGTTGAACGGGGATACCCCGAAGTGGGCCTATCTCCCTCCGACCTTTTACGCCCGAACCCACGGCTGGCCGCCGCCAAAGGATGCCGTGCTGTATCACGCGAACTACACAAAAGGCCCAGACGGCGTCGGCCAAAAGATCGATCAATTCAAAGAGATTCAATTCCTCCGCCGACGGGGAGCCCCCGCACTGGCTTAGTCCATCCTACGCCGCATCCCGGCATTGATCTGGCGCCGCCTCTTCCAGACAGACTGACTTCCTCTCGTGAGCGGACGCTATAGCTACAAAGTGAATCCCGCCGCCTGTGCGTCGTTATAAAACATCTGCACGGTCTCCAGCGAGAAAAGATCGAGATCTTTGCCAAAGGTCGGGATTTTTTTGATGAGATCGTTCGTCATCGTTATGACGTGGCATCCAATGCTGTCGGCTTGGGCCAGATTGAAAACTTCCCGCGGGCTGGCCCAGATGAGTTCGACCTTCGGATACTTTTCCAGATGAGCCATCGCGGCTTTCATGAGAGGCATCGGATCGACGCCGGAATCGGCGATGCGGCCCGCAAAAATGGAAATGTAGGCCGCCGGGCTCGAAGCCAGGGCGGGAAGAATAGTCTCCGTTTGTTCAAGAGTCATCATGGCTGTGACATTGGTTTTCACGCCCGCCTTTGAGAGTCTCTTGACCAAAGGCACGGCGGATTCGCGCCGGGTGTTCGTGATGGGAATCTTGACGTAAACGTTGTCGCCCCACCCGGCGATTTTCAGCGCCTGGCGCTCCATTTCGTCAAACTCATCGGAAAAGACCTCAAATGAAATCGGCTTGGTCTTGATGTCGGAGAGAACGTCTTTTGCAAACGCTTCGTAATTGGTCAGCCCGACTTTCCGCATGAGAGTGGGGTTTGTCGTGAATCCAGAGATGAGCGGATTGGCGTCCATTTCCAGTATGCCGGCCTTGTCGGCACCGTCGGCGAAGATTTTTGTGGTGAATTTCATCGTAGGGTTTTTGAGCGGTTTGGAGGTTTTACTTGGTGCCTTCCCACTTTGCGGTTGCTGCGGAGAGGAGCGGGTGCGAGACGAGGAGGTGCCAGACAAGCGCTTGGAACGACTCGGTGATCGGAGTGACCAAGTTGGGATCAACAGTGGGCACGACCACGCACGCGTCGGCCATCTTGGCCGTGAAGCCGCCGTCTCGACCGACGACTCCGACCACTTTGGCCCCGCGTTCTTTCGCAAACTTGACGGCGTTGACGAGGTTGACGGAAATGTTTTTTTCCGCGTTGCCTCCTCCCACGGAGAAAACACAGACGGCATCCTTGGCGGACAGGCGCATCGCCTTGAGTGAATCCGCAATGGAGTTTTCCCAACCCTCGTCGTTGATTCGCGCTGTGAGTTCGGAAACATTGTCGGTGGGACAGTGGGCTTCAAATCCACCGAGCTTCCGAAAATCGCAAGTGGCGTGCGAGGCGTGACCGGCGCCGCCGCCGGAACCAATGAAGAAGAGGCGACCGTCTTCGTCGCGAACGGCGCGAAGAACACCGGCCATTTTTTCGATGCTGGCTTGATCCATTGCCGCAATTGCTGCGCTGGTTTTTGTGAGGAAATCGGCAGTGAAGGTCATAGGGTGTTGATGAAATGAGTCGCTTCGGCGAGCGAGCAGAAGTTTTTGTCCGCTGTGCCGTGGATGTTCGTATTGTAGTGGGTTTCGAGAAGCATTGTTTGCACGCCGGCTCTCCGGCCAGCTTCCAGATCTTTTACACTATCACCGAGGATCCAGGAATGACCAAAATCGAGAAGTTTGCGTTCGGCAGCCTCGACGAGCATGCCGGGGTTTGGCTTGCGTCGTGGATCGGCATCATCGCCGGAATCTGCGACGAAGATGGCGTCGATTGGAAGGTCGGCAGCAAGATCGGCGTGCATTGTGGCAAGCTCTTCGGGGCGCATCAGGCCTCTGGCGATATCGGGTTGATTTGTCACGACAATGGCGAGAAATCCGCGGGACTTTACTGCGGCAACGAGTTCCCTCGCGCCGGCAAGGAGGCGAAACTCTTCGCGAGTTCTCGGCGATGCAGCCACCTTATCGCGGAAAATCACCTCATTGAGAATTCCGTCGCGATCGAGGAAGATGGCTCGATTCATACCGATTGGCGTGCCTGGGCAAGCAGCTCTGGCGTGTCGACGGGGAGAACGCTGGACTCAAGGACAAACCCGCAGAGGAAGCGATCCTCGCTCAGCATTCGGGGAAAGATATCGCGCCCGAAGTCGCTTTCGCCGGTCGTGGGGATAAGATCAAGCACTGCGGGCGCGAGGCAGTAAACGCCGGCATTGACGAGATCGCTGACCCGCTCGTGAGGCGCGGGTTTTTCGACAAATCGATTGATCCGTCCACTCTCGTCGCAAACGACCATTCCGCTGGTGGAAACATCTTCCCGGTGATGGAGCGCAATGGTGGCATCCGCACCGGAACCGACGTGAGCGGCTTTCATGGCAGAGAGATCGACTTCCAAAAGATTGTCCCCGTAAATCACGAAAAAGTCTTCCGACCCGAGCATCCCGCGAAAGCTGTTAACTGCGCCGGACGTTCCGAGGAGCAATGGCTCGAACGAATACATGATTTGGAGACCCCACTGTGAGCCGTCGCCGCCGAAGGACTTGACTTTTTCTGCGAGGTGGTGGGTGTTAATAAAGACATTGCGCACGCCATGCCTCGCGCAGTTTTCGAGATGTCGAGCGAGGATCGGTTTACCGCCGACCTCGAGTAGCGGTTTTGGCGTTTCTTCGCCGATGACTCCAAGCCGGGAGCCTTTACCCGCAGCAAGGATAAGGGCGTTCATACACGCCCGGCAGCCTGTTCGTCCCGGATAAAATCGATCATCGTCTGAAAGCCCTCTTCGAGGCCGGTTTTCGTTGACCAGCCAAGCGCCTTCGCGCGGGAGATGTCGGCCAGCGTGATCAGTGCCTCGCCGGGGAGATCGGGTTTCCTCACCGGGGGAATTCGCACACCGAGCAGTTTGGTCACGAGCTCGTAGATTTCGTTGACCGATTGGTTCTCGCCGGAGCCGAGGTTAAAGACACCCCCGTCCGTGCTCGCATCGGTGAGACACTGCACGTGGAAATCGTTGACGTCGTTCACATGGACAAAATCGCGCCGCTTCTCACCTGTGCCATAAATAATCGGAGCCTCTCCGCGAAGAAGCTTGATGATGAAAGCACTGAAGAGCGGAGGGATCGTGCGGCGATAATCTTGCCGCGGTCCATAAACGCAAAAGTAGCGCAGCGCTGTGCTCGTAATGCCGTGGTAACGGGCATAGGAATCGGCAAAAAACTTCGTCGCCATCTTGCTGCACGCATAGAAACTCTCCGGGTGCTCTTCGGTTTCCGGCGTCGGCAGAATTTTACTGCCCTCGTAAATCGATGAGGACTCGGCATAGATCACCTTCCGCACTCCGGAGCGACGGCAGGCTTCGAAAACATTGACCGTACCCGTCACGTTGATGTCCGCCGTCGCCACAGGATCCTGCTGACAGTCGCTGATGCAGTTTTTTGCCGCAAGATGGAACACAACCTCCACTCCCTCGAATGCCGGATCGAGGTCTGCGGAACGGACATCGACGACGTAAAGCGGTATGCCCGCAGGCACCTGCTCGCGCACCCCATACGCCAGACTGTCCAACCCAACGACTTCATGGCCGTCTGCAAGAAGCCGGACCGCGAGATTGGAACCAATGAACCCGGCCACGCCGGTGATGAGGATTTTCATAAATTGAGATCTAGCGACTGTCCGAGAGGTTGACCAGCACCCGGCTGCCGTCCCAGTCGAAGCGGAAGTCCATGTGCTGGAGGCCGTCGGCTTCCAATACGGAACGGAGTTTGCGGCGGGCTCCGGGTTGCGTGCAAAAGAGGAGGAATCCGCCGCCGCCGGCGCCCATCAGTTTTCCGCCGAGCGCTCCGTTGGCCATCGCAAGATCATACCATCGGTCAATGTTTGCGTTGGACATCTTGGTGGAGACTTTTTTCTTGGTCGTCCAGTGCTCGTGCATCAACCCGCCGAGGCGCGTGATGTCGCCGGACTCCATGGCTTCTTTGCTCAGGTAGCCGATTTCCTTAATGCGGTGCATGGCTTTGGTGGCATCGTCTGCGGAGACACGAACTTTCTCGCCTTGCTCGGCGAGGATCTCGTTCGCGTCGCGCTGGATGCCTGTGTAGAACATCATCAGGCGGCTTTCCAGTTCCAAGATGGTCTCTTCTTCGAGGTTGAGCGGGGTGACGATAACCGTTCCGTCCTTCGCGATCTCCATGGCGATAATGCCTCCGAAAGCCGCCGCGTAACCGTCCTGCTTGCCGACCGGTTTTTTTGCCAAGTCCATTTCGACCATGCAGGCCTCCTCGGCCAGGTCTTGGATGGAAACGTGTCGGCGCATCATGGCGTTGAGGCCATTGAGCAAGCCTACGGTGTAGCTGCTTGAGGAGCCCATTCCCGTGCCCGCGCCGATGTCCGCCACCGAGGTGACTTCGATCGGACAATCGATTTTGAAATGTCGGAAGGTCTCGCGCACGACATCATGCTGGATCGCGTCGTAGTCTCCCAGCGCTACATTTTCGACTTTGGAGTAGGCCAGCCTCATCCGGCGCACCAAGGCAGGCCGGTTAATACTCAAAAACATGTATTTGTTCACGGCTGCCGTGATCAGGAAGCCGCCATATTTCTCGTAGTAAGCGGGGAGGTCGGTGCCGCCGCCTCCGAGTGGAAGGCGAAATGGGGTGCGGACGACGATCATGCTGAAAAAGTGAAAGGCTGAAAAAGTGAAATTGTTTTGCAGGCGTTGCCTGAGAGTTTTTGGGGCGACATGTTAGTTTTGTGAGTTGCGAGACATGACGACCATGATGGCGATCAGTTCGTTCGTTTCTTTCAGTAATGCGATACAGGAAGGCGTGCTGATGTCACATTCTTCTTGCAAAAGTTCCAGCCACAAACCGGCTTCGTCCGCTTCCTGAATGCAAGTGTTGATCTTGGAAATGAAATCATTCACCGACTTCGCACGGCATGCCTCGCGATAATTTGCGGCAACCGAGGTCCCGGATCGAATCATCTGCCGGCCGAGAACCTGCACTTCATAACGTCCACGATCCAAACTCACAAAGAACCGGATACACAAAGACGCGTAAGCCTTCGTCCGCTTCCGAAATTCATCAGTCCCTCTCATGTTAATCTGTGCAGCAGGTATCCAACTTCAGCCTTTCAGTATTTCAGTCTTTCAGAGTTTCAGTCTTTCAGAGTTTCAGTCTTTCAGTCTTTCAGCCTCCCCTCATTCCGCATACCCCTCCGGGTTGCGGACATGCCACTTCCATGCGGTTTCGAGCATCTGGCGGATTGTTGGGTATTTAGGGTTCCAGCCGAGGACGGATTTGGCTTTGGCTGAGCTGGCAACCATTTTCGAAACATCGCCTGCGCGGCGTCCGACGATTGTCGCCGGGATCGGGTGGCCGGTGACTTCGCGGGCTGTTTGCACGACCTCTTGGACGGTATAGCCGTCGCCGTTGCCGAGATTAAAGGCGTCGTGGCCGAGGCGGTCGGCATTTTCGAGTCCTGCGATGTGCGCCTGAGCGAGGTCGAGAATGTGGGTGTAGTCCCGCACACAGGTGCCGTCCTTCGTTGGGTAATCGTCGCCGAAAATCTTAATGTCGCTGCGTTGTCCGAGGGCTACTTGGAGAACGAGCGGGATCAGATGGGTCTCTGGCCGGTGATCTTCGCCGAACCGCTCTGTGGCGCCCGCGGCGTTGAAGTAGCGGAAGCAAACACTGCGCACATTATGGATGCGGTGATACCACTTCAGGATCTGCTCGAAGATGAGTTTTGATTCCCCGTAGGAATTGCCAGGGTCTTTGCGATGCGTCTCGGGCATCGG
>JBBRHN010000050.1:0-10152 GCA_038222685.1 Chthoniobacterales bacterium
CCATCGACAAACGCTTTCTTTCTTTCCGGATATTCTGCGAGGCTGGCCCATAGTCGTTCTCGTGACGCTTTCAGGTCGGGGACGCTATCTATTGCCTCAACGCTGGTCCAAGCTTCGGAAGGCGTGCCGCCCCACGAGGTATGAACGATGCCAACGGGAACCTTCAGTTCGGTTTGAAGTTTCCTCCCAAAAAAATAACCCACTGCGCTGAAGCCCGCTGTCGTTTCAGGTGAGGCTGCAACCCATGTCCCGAGAGTGTCTTCCTGCGGTTCGCGCGCGGCATTTTTTTTCACCAGGAACTGGCGGAGGAGCGGGTTGGCGGAATTCGAGATCGTGGTCGCGGCGTCATTCGTGTTGCTTACGCTCCATTCCATGTTCGATTGCCCTGAGGCGACCCATACCTCGCCGATCACGACATCGGAGACCGTGAGCTTGTTTTTTCCTTCCACCGTCAACTCGAACGGCCCTTGAGGGGAATTTTTCAGATTGAGCGAGGTCATCCATTTCCCATCGGGCTTGGCCACAGTGCTGACGATTTGCCCGGCCAGAGTGACTTTTATTTCTTCGCCCGGATCTGCTTTGCCCCAAACCGGGACCTTCGATGATTTTTGTAAAACCATGTGATCCGAAATGATTGCAGGGAGTTTGACATCCGCATGGGCGCAAACGGTGGATAGAAATGCGACGACGGCTAGGTGGCGGAGGGAGGAATATCTCATCAGGAGGAGTATCCTGACCGCGTGCGTGTGTGGCAAGCCCAAGCGGGGCGCCGAACGCTTCGTCCTGCAAGGGTCGAAAGAAATGTGATTTCCTTCGCGGTTTTTTATGGGCAAGGTAGATAGGATGAACGAACCGCTTTTCGACATTGCGGTAGCCGGCGCGGCCTTTTTGGCCGGGGTGCTGGGTTCGATGATTGGGCTCGGCGGGGGGATTATTATTACTCCGGTGCTCGTGCTGGGATTTGGCATCGATATTCGTTATGCGATGGGCGCGGCACTGTGTTCGGTCATTGCCACGTCGAGCGGGGCAGCGGCAGCTTATTTGAGGGATGGAATCTCGAATATGCGGGTCGGGATGTTTCTTTGCACGGCAACGACGGTTGGGGCGGTTTGCGGAGCGCTTGTTGCCGCGCACCTAAATACTTCGGCACTCTCGATCATTTTTGGTGGGGCGCTTCTCGTCACTGTTTTGCTGTCGGTTCGGGCAAAAAAAGAAAAGCCGCTGACGGACGCGGAGTCCGATCCGCTGGCTTTGCGATTGCGATTGAACGGGGCGTTTCCGACCGCGGATGGCGAACAGCGTTATGGCGTGGCGGGGGTGATCCCGGGGTATCTTCTTATGTGGGTTGCCGGGTTGCTCTCCGGGTTGCTCGGTATTGGTTCAGGGGCGTTCAAAGTGGTGGCCATGGACCAGGTGATGCGGATTCCGTTCAAGGTCACGACGGCGACGAGCAACTTTATGATTGGCGTGACGGCCGCGGCGAGCGTCGGGATTTATCTCAAGAAAGGATACCTCGATCCGGCCTTGGTCGCGCCGGTTTCGCTTGGCGTGCTGGCCGGCGCGTTTCTCGGAGCGCGATTGCTCACGGTTGTTCCTGTCGCGCTGCTGCGTGTGGTTTTTCTCTTCGCCGTCTCCATTATCGCAGTGCAAATGATCGCCCGTGGGCTGGGCTTCCAAATCGGATGAAAAACTTTTCCGTATTTCTCGCCCGGGTGATGGTGACCAGCACATTGATTGCTGCTGCGGTTATTGCGTTTGGGCTGATCTGGTTTCTCGTCACGCATGTCGGCGCAACGCCCGGAGACCATCTATTCTCCGGCGAACCGAAGTATTTTCGCGATCCGTTGGACATGATGTGGAGGGCGTTGGATTTGAGTGCAGTGGGCCATCGGCGCGGTCTGATCATGATCGGCATCGTGCTCCTCCTACTCGGGCCCGTGCTGCGCGTGGGTCTGGCGGCTTGGGGATACTGGACCGAGCGGGATCGTCTCTATGCCGGCGTGAGTGCGTTTGTTTTTATCGTGCTCGCGGTTAGCTTTTTCTGGTGAGGGTTTTTTGGAGGAATGCGAAATGCGAAATGCGGAATGCGAAATTGAACTTGCGTTTGCCTGACGTGCGGGATGCGCTATTCCTTTATCACCGCCGATGAAAATCCCGATTCCGCGATCCACCGATTCAACTGCCCGTCATGGCGCCGAGTTCCGACTCCTGCAACCCTGGCAAGACAAGCCGGATGCCGCCCTCTGCCCGACCGACGTGCGCTTGGCTTGGACACAGGAAGCCTTGCTCGTCGAAGCCGACCTTGCTGACAATGACGTCACCACGCGGGCGACGGCGGACAATCAGTGGATGTGGGAACTGGGCGATGTCTTTGAGGTGTTCACGCAAATCGAGGAACGCAGGGATTATGTTGAGCTCCATGTCACGCCCAACAACAAGCGAATGCACCTGCGGCTGCCGGGAGTCCGCGGAAAAGCCTCGGAGGACGCCGTGCCGGTGCCTTTTGCTGAACTGCTTGTTTGCCCCGTTGGCTTCGAAAGCACGTCCGCACCCGTGCCCAATGGATGGCGCGTGACGATGTCCATCCCGAGCTCCGTGTTCCGCGTTACCAGTTTAGAGTCCGGCATCACCCTGCACGTGAGCTTCTGCCGCTATGACGCGTCAGCCACTGGTGACCCTGTTCTCTCGACAACAGCTAACCACCCGGTGATCGACTTCCACCGTCCGCACGAGTGGACGGCTGTGACGCTGGTTGGTTGAGCGATATTCTCGGTCAAACCGATCTCACGTGCCGCCGGCGTATCTGGTCGAAACGTGCCCAGTCACCTGCCTCGCTTGCCCCGGTTTGTCGGGCCGTCAGCGCGGCGCGGCAGCAGAGTGCGTCGGCTACAATTGGCCGGGGATACTTGTAAATACGCGATTTGGGTTTGGAAGGAGATAAAGGAGTGCCTGTTTTTTCCAAGCGTATGTCTTTCAAAATTGAAGTCGCAGTCATTGTTTGGAAAATTGCCGTGGCGGGATCGTGCTTTGTGTTCGCAAATAGTCTCGCGTTGTGAGTGCTTGATTCGGTTGATCTCAGGTTCGGGCGGAGTGCAGGAGGCGGACGACGGGGAGCATGATCAAAGGGCAGAGTGCGGCGACGAGGAAGGCGACGCGGAGGCCGAAGGATTCGGGTGAGACGTCGGGGCCGAAGAATTCGCGGAGTCGGTTGATTTGCCAACCGGCGGCGGAGTCGGCGATGATGCCGACGGCCCAAGGGACGAAGGCGCCGCCGGCGTCTCCGGCGGCGGCGAGGAGGGCAAAGAGGGAGGCGCCTGCTAGAGGAAAGCGGGAGGTGGCGAGGGAGATCGTGCCGGGCCAAAGCATGCTGACGAAAAGGCCGGAGGTGGCGCAGGCGGCGAGGGCGACCCACGGGTTCGGCGCGAGTGACATCACGACGCAGGCGGCACAGGACAGGGCTGCGCTCGCGGACATGACGCGTGAGAGGTTGCCGTGGTCGCCATGGAATCCGAACCAGAGGCGTCCGATAATCATGCCGACGCCGAAGAGTCCGAAGCCAACGAGGTCTGCGACGAGCTTGGAAAATCCTAATCCTTGTTCGACATAGGCGGAGGTCCACTGGGCGACGGTGACCTCGGTTGCCCCCGCGAGAACCATGGCGATGAGAAGAAGGATTGTGGCGGGGCGGAAGATCAGCTTGCGGATCGTGTGGCGATGCGGGCCGGTGTTGAGATCCGGGAGATCGACGGCGAGAAAACCGAAAGTGTTGACGAGCGGGACGATTGCCCAGAGGGCGACGATCCATGGCCAGGAGCCGACGCCTGCAAATTGGAGGGCGATGGCGGTAATGACGATGACGGCGACTTTTCCGATGGGGTAGAATGCATGGAGGATTGCCATGTCGCCGCTTTTTCTTTCTGACGGGACGGCATTGATGATGGGGCTGAGAAGAACTTCGAGGAGTCCGCAACCGATGGAGAAAGCAATCGTGCCGATGACGAGGCCTGTGTAGGGGTCGGCGAGGAGAAAGGGCGCGGTGGCGAACAGGCAGAGTCCGACGGCGGCGAGAATGTTCGCAGCGACGACGAGGGGTTTGATGGGCACGCGGTCGGCGACGGCGGTGCAGACCAGATCAACAAACATTTGCGTGAGAAAGTTGATGAGAATGAGGCGTCCGATTTGCTCGAACGTGAGGCCGAATTGCTCGCGCAGCGGAATGAACAGCAGAGGCGTCAGGTTGATGACCATCGCCTGAACAAACATGCCTAAATAGCAACAACGCACGAGCCATCTGTAGGGGCGCATGGGAAATCAGGGAACGAACGGTCGCAGGATGTCGAGGATGCCTTTGACGCCTTCGGTCGCGGAGGCCGGCACGTTCTGGAGGGCGTCTGTGCCGCGTTGGATGAGTTCCTGCCCCATGGCTGTGGTGAGGCGTGCGGAGAGATCTTCTCTTGGATTGGCGAGCGTTCCGCCGACGATAAGTGTGGTCCAGAGGTATCCGTCGCGAGCGGTGCGGAAGACGCGTTCGCGGGAGCCCGGGAGCCATTGGAGGGTTTGCGGGGTGACGCCGATTTCAAACTGTCCGTCCAGCGTTCCGCCGGGGCCGATTTTGGCGTGACCTTCCACGCGAAGGAGGCCTTTGGATTCAGCGGAGAAATTTGTAAACGTGAGAGCGCCGTCGGCGTAGGAAAACTTGCTGACCATTTCTTGCAGTGGCATGCGGCGGAATGATGGGTTGCCGGTGAAGTCGGCAACGAGGGCGAGCATGGGGATGTGTTCGATGCGGCCGTCAGTGAGGCGCATTTCTCCGGTCAATTTTCGAGTGCTGTCGAGAGCGGCCGATCCGGACAATGTGCCGAAGAGATATTTTTTCCAAGCGGTTTCGGCGACGGCACCGACTTCGATACCGTCCCAGTTGATGCGGAGCGAACCGCCGTCGGCCGAGGCACCGGAAGCCGAGATTTTTCCCGACTCGCCGAGGGTGAGCGTGCTATCGGAAAGGAAAAAATCGCCGCCTTGTTCGCGGGCGCGGAAGGTTTGGATTTTGAGTTTGGGGAGAAGAGGAATATCGAGTTCGCCGCCAGAGCCGGCGATTTGCCAACCTTTTCCTTCGGGCGTGATGACAAGGGAGGTGTCGGTCGAGCGAATCGGGCCGACGGTGAGATTGGCATTGGCGATGCGGGCGCGGCCAAGTTCGAATCGGCGGGGGAGCCATGCGAGGAGGGGTGAGGGTTTTTGGACGACGTCTATGGTCGGCGGCGGAGCTTCGTCGGTTTGCGGCACGGAGATGGCGAAGTCGCCATCGAGTTGGGTGATGTTAATTTCCTCAATGCGCCAAGCACCGTCGAGAATGGCGCGCCAGTTCATGTCGGCACGGAGCTGACGGGCGTCAATGAAGCCCACGCCCGATCCCGGATTGCCCTGCAAGGTGACGGTTTCGGAGTAAGCGGACGCGCCGGTCCAGCGGAGAGGCTCGAATGTGGCGGTTGAGCGGAGTGAGGAGCCTGTGAGGTTGGAGATGAGAGCGAGGAATTCTTTGCCGCGGAGGTAGCCTTGGAACCATTGCGTGGCGACGACGAAGCTCACGATGGTGAGTGCGAGGAGGGCGCCGAGAGTGATCCAGAATACGCGGGCTTTCATTGCACTGGAGTAGCAGACTAGGCGCGCGGTGCAAAGGTCTGTCTGGCAAGACGGCGGTGTTGGCGGATAGATTTTCCGGCATGTTGTCAGAGGAAATGATTGATCTGCCGAGCGAGTGGTTTGCGCCGGATGCGCTGCCGTTGGAGGTGGATTTTGGCTGCCATCGCGGAGTTTTTTTAACGGGCATGGCGGAACTGCACGGTGGGACGAATTTTTTGGGGATCGAGAAGCAGGCGGCGCGGGTCGGGCGGTGTCGTTCGAAGATCACGCGGCGGGGACTCGCGAATGCGTGGGCTGTGCGAGGCGAGGGCGTGGAAGCGGTGAGGCAGTTTTTACCCGACAGATCGGTTGCGATCTTTCACGTTCTGTTTCCGGATCCGTGGCCTAAGCGACGTCATGCGGGGCGGCGGTTGGTGAACGAGGAGTTTCTCGCTGAGGCTTGGCGCGTGTTGCGGCCGGATGGCGTTCTGAGGTTGATGACGGATGACGAGGGTTACTTCCAAGAAATGCGGCGACACGTGGCGGCGCAGTGGCTGACGCTCCCGTGGGATTCAGGTCGACCGGTCGTGCCGACGTCGTTTGAGGCGACGTTTCGGGCTTTGGGGAGAAGTCCGCATTGCCTCGCGCTGACGCGTGCGGATTTGTCGACTCCTGTAGCAGCGATTGATGCTGCTACGGAGTTCCGAGAGCGGTGAGGCGTTCTTGGGCTTTGGCGGTATAAGGGCTCGTGGGGTAGTCTTTGATCAACTGCTGGTAAGCGTCGCGGGCTTTTTTAGTTTGAGCGGCCTTGAATTTCGGGTCGGTGCTTTCGGCGATTTGGGCTTCGAGGAGTTGTGCGCCTTTGAAGAGACCTTCGGAGGCGGCTTGGGGAACGCCAGCGTAGAACTGGGCGATCTTGAGGAAGCTGTCGATGGCGGCGTCGCGGAATTTGGCGGCCTCTTTCGGATCCGTGGCGGCTTTCATGCGATCCTGCTGGATTTCGCCGAGGAGGAGGAAGGAGTTGGCGCGGAGATCCGCGGTTGCGGTTGGGGCGCGGATAATCATGCCGAGGAGGCTTTGGGCTTCATCGAACTTGCCTTCGGAGCGGAGAGCTTCCGAGATACCGTAGTCGGCTTCGAGAACTTTTGGCGACCAAGGGTAAAGGGCTTTGAGTTGCTGGAATAGTTTACCGGCCTCGGCGGTGAGTTTTTTCTCTTGAGCGATGCGGCCACGGCCGAAGAGGGCGATGGCTTGGGCTTCTTGGATTTCGCGCGGAGCTTGATTGAGCGGGCTTCCGGTGGGGTTCGGGTAATCTTTGGTGAGTTTCTCGAAGACGGCTGTGGCTTCGTCGATTTTTTTGTCGTCAACGAGGGCGAGGCCGTAGATGTCGAGGTCGGACGGGGCGTAGACGACTTCGGCGTTGAAGGCTTCGTCCATTTTGGCGAGTGCACGCGGTTTTTCGCTGCGTGAGATGAATGCGGCTTGGGTGAAGAGGACTTTGCTCTTGGAGGCGGGGGATGGGGCTTTGCCGGCGAGTTCGCCGAGGTAGGCTTCGACTGCGGCGGGATCCTTGAGTTCGGCGCGGAGGAGCATTTCTTGCGAGGCGAGGAGGGATTGGAGGCCAGCGGCGAGATTTGGGCTCTCGGGATACTTTGCGAGGAGGGACTCGACGGTGGCAACGGATTCCTGAATGGCGGTCTTCCACTGAGTCTGGGCGGCGGCGTCGAGGGAGGAGTAATTGGTGGCGAGGCGTTCGGCGACACCGCGCTGGAGGGCGGAGATTTTCACCATGGCGTCGCTGGCTTTGGGGCTCTCGGGGTATTTTTCGACGAATTCCGAGTAGTTGGTGACCGCCTCGTCGGGTTTGGCGACGTTGATGGCGTTTTGTGCAATCGAGTCGTAAGCGAAGAAGACCTTGTCATCCTGAGGATACTTTTCGATGAACTGCCGCATGAGGGCGTTGATCTCATCGACTTTTTGGTCGGCGGCAAAAAGCTGGGCCCGCATGAAGTAGGTATATGGAGCGGGCTGGCTGGCGGGGAATTTTTCGGCGAGGAGGGCGAGGGTGGCGATGCCTTCGGGTTTTTGTCCGGCGGCGACTTGGGCACCACCGAGCGCGTACGTGGCGAGAGGGGTGAGGGGATGTTTTTCATTGGCGGCGATGAAGGCCTGGAGGAGCGGGATGGCGGCGGCGTTGTCGCCCTTTTGCTGGGTCGCTATGGCGATCCAGTAATCGGCCTCTACGGCTTGCGGCGTGCCTGAGAATTTGTCTTTGACGATTTTGTAAGCGGCGATGGCGTCGTCCCACTTTGCGGTGTCCTTGTAAATGCCGGCGAGTCCGTATTGAGCGACGACGGCGACCTCGGGTGAAGGATTTTTGGCGAGGTAGGTCTGGAAGGTTTTGAGGGCGTTCTCGAATTGTTGGAGCGAGGCCTCGGCTTGGGCTTTGCTGACAACGGAGAGTCCGGCGAGGCGCCCTTCGGGATACTGCGCGATGGAGTCGTCAAAAAACTTGATGGCTTCAGTCGGGTTGCCGAGGGCGAGATACATGTTGCCGACGGCAAAGGGGAGATTTTCGGCGATGAGATTGCCTTTATTCGCGGCGGTGAAGGATTGGTAATTTTCCACGGCACGGTCGGCGGCGTTTTGGAGGGCATATGTCATCGTTGTGAAATACTGCGCGCGGATCTTCGCATCGTCGGTGGTAAGGAACGGGCTCACATGGCCGATGAGGACGCGGGCTTCGTTGTATTTCTGAGCGTTGAAAAAGATTTCGCCCATTTTGAGAACGGCGACGGCGACTTGATCGGGCTTGGCACGAACTTCCTCAAGTTTCTGGAGTTCGCGTTCGTTGTCTTTGTCGAGTTGCTTTTTGAGGGCGGCGTTATTGGCGCGAAGAGCCGCGGCTTTGAGAGCGGGGAAGCCTTTAATTTTGTCTTGTTGAAGTGCGACCACTTCGTCCTTCGGGATGATAGAGCGGTAGGCTTCCAGAGCTTGTTGGAAGAGGGGTGGGCGTTCGGCTTCGGGGCCGAAGGAAGCGCGGGTGAAGAGAATTTCGCCAATTTGGAAATACGAATCGTTGATGAGGCCGATGTCTTTTTTCTCGGTGATGACCTGGCGAAGAAAATCTTCGCCTTGTTTGAGAAGGCCCATGCCCTTGGCTTGATCGCCGCCTTCCTTACTTAGCTCCTGGCCACCGAGTGTGGCGAGGGCTAGCGCGAGGAGGTTTTTGCTGGAGGCGATGGTGCCGCTCTTGCCGAATTTCTGAACGTTGGACTGCAAGTCTTCGACGGCCTTGTCGTAATTTTGGATTTGGAAATTGGCGAGGGCGCGTCCGAACATGGCGGATTCCAGTTCCGGAGATTGCGGATACTTTGTGATGAAGTCGGAGTATTTTTTTATGGCGTCCTCGAAGGCGGCTTTGCGTTTCGGATCGTTGAGTTCCATCGCCGAAGCTTTAGCGGAGAGAATCTGCGGCAGAAAATTGTCAACGACTTGGGCGGCATCTGGAGGGAGCGGTGGACCAGAGACAGCCTTGGCGAGGGTCGCGAGAGCGGGATCGTATTGGCCAAGGAAAAACTGCGAGAAAGCGAGCTGGACGGTGGCGACGGACACCACGCCGTCGGTAGGATAATCCTTGATGAGCTTCTCGTAGGCCGCTGCAGAGCCCGTGTAGTCGCCGCTGGAGAAGAGCGCGTAAGCCGCTTCGTTGGCCTGCGCTGCGGCGGGAGATTGAGCGAGTAGCGTCGGCAATGAGAACGCGACGAGAACGAGGGCGATGAGAGCGGAAACCGGGAATACTTTCATGGGAAGACAATCATTAGTAATCTAAAGTCGGCTGCCTTGCCATTCGAAAAAACAGTGGTTTGTTCCCGACGGTTAGGGAACGACAAGTTCGACCACGACCGGCCGGTGATCGCTGGGATCGCCGGGCATGGTCTCGACTTTGGCCGACTGGATTTTCACGTTCTTGACAAAGACGTGATCGAAGCAAGTGTCGGGAAATGGCGGGAACTTGGGATTGTTCGAGGGCTTGGTCGGCAGCGTGACGCGGTTTTCGAACGGAACGCCCTCCCAGCACCAAGTGAAGCCCGCTTTTTTGAGGTCGCGGAGTGTCCGCTCCTTGTCAAAACGCGGGTCGTCGAGCGATGTATTAAAATCCCCGCCGAGAATAACGGCAACGTGACCGACGCGAGCGTAGACTTTCTCCATAGCGGCTACGTGGTTGAGGAGTTGCCTCGTCGATTCCTCGCGCATCGCAAAATTCTCGACCTGATCACCTCGATTGCTTTTAAAGTGCAGCGAGTAAACGAGGAAAACGACCCCGGGAGCGGGCTCGATGGCGGCGAACACGAACCCGCGGGTGGGTGTGACACGCGAGGTTTTCCACGATTCCCACCACGCGTTCGTGGCAGGAATGCGCGAGGCGATGCCGACTTGTTGAGAGGTGACGAAGCCTTGGTCATCGGCGAACGCGGAACAGACTTGCGTGGCGACGCCCGGGGTCTTCAGGAGCGCGATCTCCATCGC
>JBBRHN010000051.1:0-10146 GCA_038222685.1 Chthoniobacterales bacterium
GCGAGTTCGAATTCGCCGGTCTCGATCGTGCGGAACCAAATCCATGAGATCGTTCTCCCGGGGACGGCGTCCTGATAGAGGCGGAAATGGGGGACGTAAAAAGCGTGGATGACGTCGCGGGAGTGGAGGAGCACGTGGACCGCTTTGCCGACGGGCATGACGAACTCGGTGGAGGTGAAGTCGTCTTTCGAAGCGGGGTCGTCGCGATCGACGCCGAATTTGTTTTCGAGTGAGATTTTTTTGACGTCGTTGGCACCCAGTTTGCCATCGGCGCCGGGGTATCGGAAATCCCACCCGTATTGGTAGCTGCTAATGTCAACAGTGAGGGCATCGGCGGGCGGCGGGGTTCTGGTGAGTTCGAACCAGACGTGATTGCTCCAGATGCCGAGGATGATGAAAATGGCGGCGGGGATGGTCGTCCACCAAATCTCGAGCGTGTTGTTACCGTGACTGTAATGGGCTTTGTGCCCCGGACGGCGGCGGTAGCGAATGAGATAGACGATATAAACGGTCTGCGTGATGACGAAGGCGGCAAGCGTTAGCCAGAAAATGAAATTGAGGAGTCCGTCGATTTTTTCTCCGCCGACGGTGACGTTGCGCGGGGTCCAAAAAAGATTGCGGGTTCGCTCCTCAGCCATCGCGGGTGCGGTGCAGAGTGCGATGAGGAACGCTTGAAGGAGGAGGCGGGAAAACTTATTCATCCGGATTCAGAAAGGTCAGGCTGCGGGTGCCGCGGCCGGTGCGGCTGCGGCTGGCAGAGCGCCGCCTGGGGGGATCTTCACGGCAGGAATTGCCTTGAGTTCGTTTTGGGTCCAAGGCTCGGAGCGGGCGTCCGTCTCGGTGCGAAGTTGTTTGATAAATTCCGCGGTGATTGGAGGCGCTGCATTTCCCCATTCTGCCCGTATGTAAGTCAAAACAGCGGAGATTTGCTCGTCTTTGAGCTGCTTCCAACGGGGCATGGCGTTGTTGTAAGTATTGCCTTTAACTTGGATGGCGCCTTGGAGTCCGTGGAGGAGAATTTTGACGAGGTGGTTGTCACCGTGCCAATCATTGCCGAGCACCCATTCGCTGCCGACGAGCGGCGGGAACTGGCCGGCGACTCCGAGGCCTGTCGTCTGGTGGCAAATGAGGCAATTTTGCGTATACACGCGTTTGCCAACGACCATGGGATCCGGCGGGCCGGTATCTTTCGCTGCTCCACCACCTGACCACGAGACGAGCTTGGGATTATAGACGTTGGATTGGAATCCGCCGCTGTTGAGGGCGAGATAGAAACCGGCCCAGAAGATGATGCAGAAGAAGACAGTGATGAGCCAGAGGGGGACGGGTTCGTAGCCGTCGACGGGATCCGCCTGTTCGCGAAGGATGGAACCGTGGACTTTGGCCACGTTCATTTCGTCCGCGGTCTGCGATTCGTTAAACTGCTCTTCGGGCGGCGGTGTGGAGTTTGACACGGCGTTATTCGAGTGCGGGCTCCGGCGACTCAGGGAGCGGGAAGTTGCGTTTGAGCGAGATGAGGTAGGCCACCAATGCCTTAGCGTCGTCAGTCGGCACGACTTCGTACCCCGATGGTGGTGCGTATGAACCCTTGAGACCTTTCACAGCATTGTCCGATGCCTGACCCTCGATGGGTTGCATCTTGTAGAGGTGGCGAAACGGAGGCATGACGGACCAAGAGGTAATGGTCTGTGGCTCGTAGAGATGCTGGTGGTGCCAGTTGACGTCCGGCTGGCGTGCGCCGATGTTGGAGAGGTCGGGGCCGGTGCGCATGGTGCCGAGGAAGGCGGGTTGAGCGCGCAAGTAATCGCGGGCAACAGTCTGGCGAGGGCCGAGGCCTTTTTTAATGTCGGTCGAGAGTGGGGCGAGACGAACTTGCTGGCTATGGCAATACACACACCCGTTGGCGGCATAGACGCGCTGCCCGGCGACGGCGAGGCCAGACATGGCTGGCGGAAAATAACCGCCGGTATCCTCATCGGGCAGGGGTTCCATTTTCCCAAGCGTCAAAAAAGGATAAGCCACAAGGCCGATCCACGAGGAGGCGAAGGTGATAAAGACGCCAAGAAAAATCAGCGGCAGTTTGTTCATACGGCTGCGACCTCCTTTTCGGGTTCCGTCGGCGTGGCAAAGAGCGCGGGCCCTTCTTGAGGCCGACCAATACGAAGAAGCATCTGAGTAAATAGAATCGCAAACACGACGTGCGCGCCGAGGAGTAGGAAACCCGAGAGCCCACGGATGATGCGGAACGGCGTGGCGTATTCGAGCGACGTGCGGAAAGTGGCGGCGGGATCGTAGAAAGCGAACCCTTGGAGGATTCCACCGAGGGTGAGTGCTCCGACCATGATGCCGATGCCGATGGCCGAAAGCCAGAAGTGCCAGCGGATCATGGTGGCGGAAGGCCATTCCCATCCGACGAGGCGCGGGACAATGTAGTAAATGGCACCGAACATGATCATCGTAAAGAAACCATAGAGCCCGAGATGGGCGTGGCCAATTGTGTGGTCGGTAAAGTGAATGAACGTATTCCACGACGGAATCGCCATCGAGCTGCCTTGGAAGCTAACTATCGTATAAGTCATTGCTCCAAAGACGGTGAAGCGAAGGGTCGGACTCCATTTGAGAGCACCAAAATTTCCGCGCATCGTCATGTGGTGGTTGATTGCGACCGTGATCACCGGAATAAACATCATGATGCTCGCCACAACGCTGGCACTCACCATCCACGCCGGGAAGGGGCCGCCAATAAGGTGATGCATCCCGTTCCAGCTATAAAAGAGAGCCAGCGACCAGAAGCCGAGGATGCTGAGGTAGTAACTGTGAATCGGACGTCCGATCACCTTCGGTATCATGTAATAAGCGCTTGCCAGACCGAGTGGGGTAAACCAAAGACCGAGTATGTTGTGAGCAAACCACCAGTTGACCGCACCTTGAGCCGAACCTTGGATGGGGCTCCAAACAAGGAGGATGTTTGCGGTGGCGTAGAGCCATGGAAACCAGAGGAAGGCCGCAAAGAGATACCACTGGGAGACATAAACGTGGCCGGGTTTGCGGAAGCGAAACATGATGATTGTCCAGATGCCTATGAAGGCGTAGGCGACAAACAAAATCGGGGTGGCGTAGCCAGGAATCTCCAACCACTCAATCGATCTGCTGTCTCCTGCGAGAATTCCAAGGACACCAACGAGAACGCCAAGATTCCAAAAGATCGCGGCGGCGATGAGCAGTTTGGAATGCACGAGGGCAACGCGGCAGAGACGCGCCATGAGCCAGATGCCGACACCGATTCCTGCGGCAGAGGCCCAGCCGTAAATAACCGTATTGAGATGGGCGGGACGGATGCGACCAAACGTCGTCCAAGCCATTCCGTCGAGCAGAGCCGGATGCGTCATTTTCCATGCCGCAACGAGGCCGAGTAAGGAGCCGATGAGAAGCCAAAAAATCGCAGAGCCGAAGAAGAGAAGAACGGGGACACGAGTGGAGGCATCGATCTCGGCGCGCTCGTAGCTATCGAGCGTGTTGGGGTCGTTGGCTGGGTTAAAGGAAGAAATCAGGCTTTGCGACTTCATGGGCGTTGTTTGACAGGGAATCGGTCTGTTGGGATCCCCACGGGCTCGTCATCATCAAAAATGGATTTTGCGGCTTCTGGCAGATTATTCAACTGTCCGTCTTTAACCGCCCAGTAAAAAGCGAGAAGCGCGCTCCCGCTGAGAAAGACCAGTCCGAAACACAGGAGGAGAATTCCGGCGATCATGGCAGGGGAGCGGCAGGAGTCGAAGCCGGTGGCGTAGCGGGGGCTGCGGCAGGCGCAGCAGCGGGAGCGGCGGCAGGCGCAGCAGCGGGCGCAGCAGCGGGGACTGCAGCAGGGGCTGCGGGTGGGGCAGGCACGACGACGGGGTAGGCGGGCCTCGGCGCTCCGGAGTTGAGTTGCGGCACGACGAGTGCCATCGCTTGGTCAATGGGAATTTGCACAGTACCTTTGTTACGATCCACCCAAGCATAGGTGGCAAGCTGTTTTTCGTTTTCGGCGCGAAGTTCGGCGAGGTTTTTTATGCGAAGCTCGTTACGGGCGGCTTCCTCTGGCTCCGTATCCGTTGCGGGTCCGCTGACAAGCCACTGATTGAGGCCAACGAACAACGCGATCATCAAGAGGCCGAGGACGAAAAACGGCCAGATGGATGGTTTTTTTTCCTTGTGCGGATCGGGCATGGGGCTCGTGGTCTGCATTAGTTCTTCAGAGCGATAGATTTTTCGAGGCGCGGGTCACGCAAGGGCCAGAGTGGAGCTTCGCCAAGGCGTTTGAGGAAAACGGCGGCCAGGGTGCAACCGATGGCGAGGAGCGAGACAAAATCCATCCAGCTCAGAACCACGCCAGATTTGTGAAGAGCCGGCAGCACAATCACGTAAATGTCGATCAGGTGCATCGCCAAAATCCAAAGTGCCATGCCGCACAGGAAAGCGGGTTTCTTTTTTCCAATATTCGGCAGGAGGAAAAGGAACGGAACAAAGAAGTGGCCGACGACGAGAGCCGTGCTAAGGATTTGCCAAGACTCGGTATTGCGGCGGAGGAAATAGACGGTTTCCTCCGGGATGTTCGCATACCAGATCAGCATATATTGGCTAAAGCCGATGTAAGCCCAGAAGATCGTGAAGGCGAGCATGAGTTTGCCCATCGTATGATAGTGCTCCATGCTGATAATGTTCTGGAAATACCCGGCTCCACGAAGTGCCGTGATGATGAGAACCAAAACACAAAGCGAACTGAGAACGGCGCCCGAAAAAATATAAACGCCCCACATGGTGGAAAACCAGTGGTAGTCGAGGCCCATGAGCCAGTCGATGGCTGCAAACGTGAGGCAGATAGCAAAGAGCGGAAGGCTTCCGAAGGTGATGCGCCGGTTAAAGATCGTGTAGCGCGGGGCGCCGTCTTTGTCTTGGAGGATCGAATTGGAGCGCAGCCAGATCGAGGCTACGGCGAAGAACACAAAGTAAAACCCGGCACGAATCCAAAAGAACCACGGCGTGAGGTAGGGCAACTTCGCGATGAGCAAAGGGTCGCTGGCTTTTTCAGGCTTCATCCAATACCAGAGCGTCGGAGCAACGAATACGAGCGGTATAAAGATCACTGCCATCACGATCAACAGGCTCGACATGTTCTCCATTTGCCGACGCACGACGACGCTCCACTCGGCATCAACGGCGTGGTGAAGAAGAACCCAAAAGAGCCCGCCCATGCAGATGGTGAAGAAAAAGCTGAACGCAAAGAGATAGGAGAAAGCAAATTGCTTATAGTCGAATATCGCACCCATGAAGATGGCGAGATATGAGACCACCGCGAGGGCGACAAGCCCGAGAAAGCGACCGCCGACATGCTTGTAGTCGAAGGTGTGAGAAGGGGCGGTTTGTGGTGCGGGTTCGCTCATGGTGTCTGCGCTTCGAGTTTCACGCGCTCATCGGGAGGCACGTCGTCAATGCTCGCTCCGCCTTGGGATTTCTGGAGTGCGCGAACGTAGGCCACGATGGCCCAGCGATCCTGAACTTGAATACGGTCGCCGTATCCCATCATCGTGTTTTTGCCGTGAGCGATCGTGTTAAAAATTTCGCCATCGGCCATCTCGCGAATCCGCTGTTGGTGAAGGTTGGCAATGGCCACGAGGCCATATTTTCCAGCGATGCCGTTGCCCGCTCCGGTCGCGCCGTGACAGACCGCGCAATTGATGGAGTAGCGCTCGCGACCGCGGGAGATGAGCTCGGGAGTGGCCTCCACGGGCATTCCCGTTCCCCACTGATCGTCGATTTTTCCCGTGTCGAAATAAACCGGAGCCGATGAGAAAAAGATCTGATTGTAAGGTCCGGCAGCCTCGCCGACCGAGCCTTCGACGGGTTTGTGCAAAGGGCTTGCATAGCCAAGCGGGACGGTTCCCGCTACAGGCTCACGCGCTCCGCGGCCGTCGGCGAAGAATGAACTCGCGACTTGGGCCTTCACTTTTGGCTGGTGATCCATGTCAGGGAAAATCTCGATCGGTGGACGTTCGGATTTTTGCCCACGAAAGCCTGCCATCGCGATGATCACGACGACAACAAATGCAAAGAGAGCGAAAAAATACTTAAGCATTTTCTAATCGTCGTGAATGAGCGTGACGTTCGTGCCGCCGAGAGATTCAAAAAGCTCGCGGATGGCCGCCGGTTGAAACTTTGGATCGGTCGCCTCTACAGCTACGAAAAATTTATCTTCGGTGACTTTCTTAAATCGCTCCCAGTTGAACATCGAGTGATTGAATCGCGGAAGGCCATTCATGAGGAGCATTCCAAAAACGGCGGTGAAAGCCGCAAGAAGGATCGTTAGCTCGAACATGATCGGGAAAAACGCGGGCACAGTGAAAAGGTTGGTTGGTTTGCCGGCGACGATGAGGGGATAGAGGAATGATGACGTGCCGAATTGCAACGCGACCGCCAAGAGGAATCCCGTGAGTCCTCCGATGAAGACAAACTTGCCGAGAATCGACTGGCGCAGTCCCATAGCCTCGTCCATTCCGTGGATCGGAAACGGGGAAAAGACATCCCATTTTTTGAACCCCGCATCGCGGAATTTTTGAGCCGCTTTGTAAACATCGCGCGCGCTCTGAAACTCCGCCGCTATGCCGTAAACCGGCGCTTCGCTGTTTCCGACCGTGTTCATCAGTGACGAGCCTCCCCGTGGTGCGGATCGGCCTCAGGCAGGATGGCTTTGACTTCAAACATACAAATCATCGGAAGAAAGCGAATGAAGAGCAGGAACAACGTCGTGAACAATCCAAAAGTGCCGATAAACGTGCAGATATCAACCCATGTCGGATGGAACATTCCCCATGCCGACGGCATGAAATCGCGGGTGAGCGTCGTCGCAATAATGACAAAGCGCTCGAACCACATGCCCATGTTCGGGAACTGGACGATGATCCAGACCCAAATGAGATGCGTGCGGAAGAATTTAAACCAGAAAAACTGCGGCGCGACGACGTTGCAGAACATCATCGCCCAATAGGCCCACCAATACGGCCCGAACGCCCGATACCAGAACGCGGCGCGCTCATAGGGGTTCGCTCCATACCACGCGATGAAGAGCTCCATCAAATAGGCGTAACCGACGATCGATCCCGTGAGCAAAATGATCTTACACATTTTATCCACGTGCGAAATCGTCACCAAGTCGTGCAGCGGCTTGTAGATGGCTGCCGCCGGGATCATGATTGTAAGCACCATGGCAAACCCGCCGAAGATGGCGCCCGCCACGAAATACGGCGGAAAGATCGTCGTGTGCCATCCTGGGATGACCGACGTCGCGAAGTCAAACGAAACGACGGAGTGCACCGACAAGACCAGCGGTGTCGAGAGCCCGGCCAACAAAAGATAAGCCATTTCGTAGTGACGCCACTGGCGGTTGCCACCGCGCCAGCCGAGCGCCAGCACGCCGTAGATGAATTTTTTGATCTTCGTCGTGCAGCGATCCCGAATTGTCGCGAGATCAGGAATGAGGCCCGTATACCAGAAGAGGATGGAAACGGTGAAATATGTCGAGACCGCAAACACGTCCCACAAGAGCGGACTGCGGAAGTTTTGCCAGATCGCGTTCGAGTTCGGCACTGGCGCGAGCCACCATGCCATCCACACGCGCCCTACGTGCAAAGCCGGATAAATGCCGGCACAAACCACTGCAAACAAAGTCATCGCCTCTGCGGCGCGGTTGATCGAGGTGCGCCACTTCTGACGCGTGAGGAAAAGAATGGCCGAGATGAGCGTGCCAGCGTGCCCGATGCCGATCCAGAACACGAAGTTTGTGATGTCCCACGCCCAGCCAACGGGATGGTTGTTGCCCCACACGCCGACGCCAGTGGAGATGAGATAGGCAAGGCAAAAAAAGCAAAGCAGCGTGAGTGGCACTGTCACTCCCATCGAGATATACCACCACAGCGGAGTCTTGGCTTCGATGATCGAACTGATGTAGCTGCTGATCCAGCCCATCGTCCGTTCGTTGAGGACGAGAGGAGGGCGCACGATTTGCTTCTCTTCTTCGGAGAGCTTCTCGGGATCAATCGTGGCGGTCGCTTGGGACATGATTAGTGGGAAAGGGTTGGGAAATTAGTGGCCGTGGGCTTTGATGGGAGCGGTCTGCGCCTTGGGAGGTAACCCGTGATCTTTGTCCGGGGTTTCAGCGTAGGGGACGCCATCACCCGCTCCGTGGGCATCGCCATGGTGACCGAGCTTGTTTGCGACCGTGCCAACTTTTTCAGCTCCGGGCATTTTCGGATTCGGGTTTTTGATGCGCGCGAGATAAGTGACGCGTGGCGAGGCGTTGACGTATTTGAACATCGTGTAGCCGCGCTCCGACTTGCGGAGTTGGGCAACGCGACTGCCGGGATCGGCGATGTCGCCGAAGACGATGGCTTCCTGAGGGCAGGCTTGCTGGCAGGCGACCTTAAAGACGCTAATCGGGGTTTCGCTTTTCGGCGAGGGGCCAGCCTCGACAAGGCGTGCGATTTTGGCCTCCTCAATGCGTTGGATGCAAAACGTGCATTTCTCCATCACGCCGCGCATGCGCACCGTGACGTTAGGGTTTTTTGCCATTTTGAGCGTGTCGGCCATGCCTTTTTTGGCGAGAGGACCCCAATAAAGCTTGTCGATCGGACGCTGGTTGTAGTCGAAATAATTGAAACGCCGCACTTTCCACGGACAGTTGTTCGCACAATAACGCGTGCCGATACAACGATTATAGGCCATCAGGTTGAGCCCGTCTTCGCTATGCACCGTGGCATTGACCGGGCAGACGGTTTCGCATGGCGCGTTCTCGCAATGCTGACACATGATCGCCTGCGAAAGCATCTCGGGGTCTTCTTTCGGGCCCGCGAAATAGCGATCCATGCGGATCCAAGCCATGTCGCGGTTTCTGCGGACTTGGTCTTTTCCGACGACCGGAACATTGTTCTCCGCCTGGCAGGCGACGACGCAGGCGTTGCAACCCGTGCAGGTGTTGAGATCGACAGTCATTCCCCACTGCTCCTGCGAGGTCAGAGCGGGGTGGGTGAAGAGCGAAATGTTGGGCGGGATATGACCGTCCATTCCCATCGTCTGCGCAAAAGCAGGGGACTTCTCATAATACTCGAGGGGAGCCTCGCGAACCAGGTCGCGGCCCTCCATGTTTTTGTGCTCTTGAGTTTGAGCAATCGGATAATTGCGATCCGTGACTTTGCACGAGATCCCGGTCGCGGCGCGCATGGCTGCCGTCGTGCGAAGCGGGTAAGCATTGAAGCCCACATTTTGCATCAGAGCGGAGACATCCTTGCGTCCGTAACCCAACGCAATCGAAAGCGAGTCGTCGGCATGGCCCGGAGCAACAATGGCGGCGGCTTCAATGGTCGTTTTGCCATCGCTCAACTCAACGATGTCGGCCACGAGATCGTAATCGATTTCATTGCCGATTTTTTCTGCGACGACCCCGAACAAATCGACGTTATTGAGCTTGATCCCGAGCTTGTGCGCCGTCGCCGGGCTCACAAGCACCACATTGTCCCATGTCACTTTCGTAACGAAATCGGGCGTCTCCAGAAGCCAGGAATTATTGGCGTAACGTCCATCGTCCACGCTCCCGCTCTGCAAAAAGACGAGTTCAAGGCCCTCGCGGGCGGCGGAGACGGCTTTCGCCGCCAGCGTGGCGGCGGGGGCTACCGTGAATGCGAGAGCGGTTGTCGCGAATTGCGAGCCGGGCAGGAAACCGATGCGGAGAAAATTGTTCCAAAGCATGTCCACGCTGCCAGCCTGGTTGACGGCATCGCTTGTCGCCAGTGAGTCAAATGTGGCTCGCACGAGTTCAGGCCCGTCCACCGACGCTCCACCGAGAAGCTTCGAGAGGATGTCGAGGTCGGAGAAGCCACCCCAGAGAGGCAGAATCATTGGCTGAACCGCCGTATAAGTCCCATCCGACGTGCGCACGTCGCTCCAGGATTCGAGAAAATGCGAGCCTGGCACATGCCAGCGCGAGGCTTTGGATGTCTCGTCCTCAAAAATGCCGAGCCTCACGACGTCGGTCACTTTTTTGAGGAGTGAAGTGAAATCCAAATCCGCTGGCGCATTATACGCCGGGTTGCCGCCGAGCACAAAAAGCGTCTTGACCGC
>JBBRHN010000052.1:0-10080 GCA_038222685.1 Chthoniobacterales bacterium
ATCCTGTCAAATTGAAAGCGTTTTGAGGAGAAAAACCCCTGAAATGGTTTCGTGGCGAGGTCAGGCAGGTTTTTTTCGAGGGGCAGGTTTTCTTTTTGTTGGGGGCTTGGGCAGGAGGGCCTCGATGCGCTCGCGGTCGGCTTCTAGGAAAGCACGGAGTTTTTCGGCAGATGGGAGAGCGACAAGGTAACGGGAGACGAAGAGCTTGTTGTCGATCCCGGCGGTGGCGAACTCGACGGCGGCACTCTCATGATCACTGCAAAGGATGATGCCGATGGGCGGGGCGTCGTCGTCGTCCATGCCGTGGGTTTTCCACCAGTTGAGGTAGAAATTCATCTGCCCGGCGTCGCCGTGTTTGAAGGATCGGATTTTCAGATCGGTGAGGACGTGGCAACGAAGTCTGCGGTGGTAGAAAACGAGATCGATGTAGTCGTTCTGCCGTCCCACGGTGATGCGTTTCTGCCGGGCCTCGAAGCGAAATCCGTTGCCGAGTTCGAGGAGGAAGGATTGGAGGTGGCTGAGCAGTGTGCCCCCAAGGTCGGATTCGAGATATTCCGGGCGCTCGGCCAAGCCGGTGAATTCCAGGACATAGGGATCGCGGATCAGGTCGGCGATGGTTTCCTGCGGTTCCTGTTTTCGGGCACGTTCGATGACGGCTTTTTTATTGGTCGAGAGGCCCGTACGCTCGTAGAGGAGGCTGCCGATCTGTCGCTGGAGCTGGCGGACGGACCAGTTGCTCTTGAGACATTCATTTTCGAAAAAGGCGCGTTTCCGAGGGTCGGCGATGCGGATGAGTTGTTGGAGTTCGATCCAAGAGAATCGGAGCAGGGCCGAGAGAGTAAGTGGCTAGGGAATTTCGGGGGTCAGTGACCCGCGAATGGGACGAGCTCTCGATTTTTGCGTCAGCGTAGCAGGAATTCGTCGGACACTGTCTGACGAATTTTCCGATGCCTGGCCAGCCGATAAGAATTGCGATTTGAGGCGGCTGATCTGCTGTTGTGTGGTTCCTAGCCGATCGGCGAGGTCCTTTTGGGAGAGGCCGGCCTCCCCGCAGCGGCGGTTGAGTTTTGCAACGACACATCTCACGCTTCACCGGCATTCGCGAAACGCTCGGCAAAACGGGTATCCTCGAGCTGGGGCACCGGGAAGTGGTCGTTGTACGTCCTACGGAAAAAGTGTTCGATCATATCGAGAGGGAAGAGGTATTCGTGTCCGAATTCATTAGTCTCTGCGGTGCCGATGGCAGGGGGCGTTTCGCAGAGTGCAACGTTTGAAACAACGAACTCGCGGAGTTTGCAGCCGGGACAATCGCGTCTCCTCATTTGCCGGATGCGGTCTTTTGCACCAACGACTTTCTGGCCCTCCAAATCCTTCGCGAGCTAAAATCCCGTGGTTTCCAAGTCCCGCGCGATGTTTCCCTCATGGGTTTTGACGACATGGAGCTGGCCGAATATTCCGACCCCCCGCTGAGTACGATCTCCGTCGATAAACTCGCCATCGGCACGAAAGCCGCCAAACTCGCCCTCCGCTGCATGCGAAATGAACAAACTTTGCCCGCCGGCACATGCATTCTTCCCGTCCGCCTGATCGAACGCGCCTCGACTAGCAGAAAGTGAGGGGTTGATCGGATTCTTTTCCGGAAGCTTTAGAGGACTCTTTTTTTCTGGAGTGCGTCCGCTTTATCGGGGTAAACGTCAAGAAGAAGGTTGCAGATATTACAAAATCCTTGTAAGCTTCATAAACTCTGTATAACTTGCGGAGGTGGATCCTATCAGAAACCCATTTGCGCCAGGGGCTGGAACTCCTCCCCCGGAATTGGCGGGTCGTGATGAACTTCGGGAGACCCTCCGAATAACACTGGAAAGAACACGCCTTGGCCGACCAGCAAAAAGCATTCTCATGGTCGGTCTGCGTGGCGTTGGCAAAACTGTTTTGCTGGACCGGATTCGGGAAGACGCAGAAGCGTCGGGCATCCATACCTTGCGTGTGGAAGCTCCTGAAAGTCGTTCATTGCCGGCCATTTTAGCACCCCAACTTCGGCTGGCATTGTTACGGTTGTCGCGAAATGAAAAAGCCAAGGAACTTGCGCAGCGAGCTCTTCGCGGACTCGCCGGTTTCGCCAAGTCGCTGAAAGTGAAATTCGCGGACATTGAGGTGGGTTTTGACTTCGAGCCGGAACCAGGTTTAGCCGACAACGGGGATTTGGAGCAGGATTTGCAGGCGTTGCTCGAAGCCGCTGGTGCGGCAGCGCAGAAGGCCGAAACGGCCTTGGCCCTGTTTGTCGATGAACTACAATATGTTGAAGAAGATGAACTCGCGGCTCTGATCACGGCATTGCATCGTGCCGCGCAGCGACGCTTGCCGATCGTGTTGGTAGGTGCTGGTCTTCCGCAGTTGAGGGGCAGAATGGGACGTGCAAAATCTTATGCAGAACGTCTCTTTGATTTTCCCGAAATAGGCCCGCTTCCCCCGTCGGCTGCGCGAACGGCGATTGCCAAACCAACGGAATCGGAAGGAGTGGAGGTGAATGAGGATGCGTTGGATTGCATCGTTGAGCAGACGCGATGCTATCCCTACTTCCTACAAGAATGGGGCAAGCACGCTTGGGACGTCGCATCGAATTCACCAATCACGATACAGGATGTCGAAATGGCATCGGTCTCGGCTATTGCGGCTCTGGATGAAAGCTTCTTTCGTGTTCGATTTGATCGGTTGACCCCTTTGGAGAAGAGGTATTTGCGAGCCATGGCTGAACTAGGCCCCGGCCCGCATCGTTCAGGCGATATTTCCGAACAACTCAGCCGAGATGTGACTACACTAGGTCCAACTCGAAACCAGTTGATCGCCAAAGGCATGATATGGAGCCCAAGCCATGGAGACACTGCTTATACAGTGCCTTTGTTTGACGAGTTCATGCACCGAATCATGCCTGGCGACGAGTGGAAGGCTTAAATTCGATTCCCCGCACTTGCCGGATGTTGTCTTTTGCGCCAACGATTTTCTGGCCCTCCAAATCCTCCGCGCGCTAAAAACCCGTGGCGTCAAAGTCCCGCGCGACGTCTCCCTGATGGGTTTCGACGACATGGAGCTGGCCGAATTTTCCGAGCCGCCGCTGGGCACGGTCGCCGTCGACAAACTCGCCATCGGCACGAAAGCCGCCGAACTCGCCTTCCGCTGCATGCGAAAAGAACAACCCTTGCCCGCTGTCACGCGCACCCCCACGCACTCTTCCTCACCACGCGCTCGGACTTTTGCCGGTGAAGCGGCGGAAGACCGTGGCGAAGTATTGCGAGCTGGAAAATCCGAGGTCGAAAGCGATGCGCGTGATCGAGTCGCGCCCGGCATCGAGGCGTCGCTCGGCCTCTTCGATGCGCGTCCGCTGAACATACTCGGCGGGCGGCACCCCGACTTCTTGTTTGAAGCGGACTTTGAAGCGTGCCTCCGAGAGGCCCGTCAGTTTTGCAAGGTCACCGACCGCCAGGGTTTCGCCCAAGTTTTTTGAGATGTAATCGAGCGCGGGATCGAGTCGGCGGGCGGGTAGAGCGGCGGCGCTCAAACGCTCACACGCAATGACCTCGAGCAAAAACGCGACGGCGCGGTTGGAGATCTCACACGAGCGAAGCGAGCGGCCGGGTTGATGAAATAAGCGCGTCATGGCATCGAGATGTTTTGGCATTCTGCGAGATCCTCGAAAATGCCGACGGCGCAGGGAAAGCAAGGAGCGGGCGAGCGCCCTTCCTTCGTTCTCCGGGAGGCCAAGAAGCGAGTGCCCTCTGGCGGGCATCGTCAAACCCATCCAATACAGAACGCCTTTTTCCTCGGGCATTCCTCCCGAGCTGTGAACCTCGTCGGGGAACGTCACAAAGACATCCCCTCCACGAAGACGGAAAATCTCCTCGCCGACGCGGTAGGTCTGACTGCCTTTAATGAGGAAGCAGATTTCCACCGCGCCATGATGCCGGTGCTCCCGCAGGGGCGGCTCGGCCCTTGTGTAGTTGTAGCGCCCCAGTTGAATCAAGCCCTGCAGCGTGCGCGAAGAGGGACGCATGATAATCCTCGCCCGCGAAAACAGCTCGTGACCTGTCGGCATGTATAATTTTGTAGCGTGCAATAGGATTGAAAGCAAGAATCTCTCTTCTGGCTCATTATGTATTAAATGAATATCCCCGACACCCTCGGACCCGAATCCGAATCCCTTGCCGCCTTCACCGTCAAGGAACGCAAAACACCGGCCATCGATTGGTATCGCACGTCGATTCCCAAAGCCGACTTCAAAGCCCTGCATGTGAAAAGCGACGTGAAAGGGGCTATCCAAACCGTGTGCTTCCTCGGCATCCTCGCTGCCACGGGGTTGACAGCGTTTTATTCGTTTGCCCACTGGCCTTGGCAGGCGACTGTCGCGTTGGTTTTTCTTCACGGGATGGTCACCGCATTTCTCATCAACGGCGTGCACGAGCTCGGCCACGGCACGGTTTTCCAAACCAAATCTCTCAATCGCTTTTTTTGTCATCTTCTGGCTTTTTTCGGCTGGATCAACCACGAGACATTCCAAACGAGCCACGCCCGCCATCACCGTTACACGCTCCATCCGCCGGATGATCTTGAGGTGGTTCTTCCGGTCAAGTTGATGATCCGCCATTTTTTGATGACCGGGTTTGTCGATCCCGCGTCCGCGTGGAGATCGCTACAGACGACGATCCGCATTGCGCGCGGGAAGTTTGAGGGCGAATGGGAGCTGACACTGTATCCGCCGGACGATGTGAAGGGGCGCAAAGTTCCTGTGCGGTGGGCGCGGTCACTGCTCATCGGGCACGGGCTGATCGTCGGTGTGTCGCTTCTCGCTGGCCAGTGGATCATCCCCGTATTGACCACGCTTGCTCCGTTCTATGGAGGATGGTTGTTTTTTCTTTGCAACAACACGCAGCACATCGGCCTCCAGGACAACGTGCCGGACTTTCGCCTCTGCTGCCGCACGTTTACGCTCAGCCCTATTGTGCGTTTCCTTTACTGGCAGATGAACTTCCACACGGAGCATCACATGTATGCCGCCGTTCCATGCTACAATCTTTCTCGTCTCCATGCTCTCATCCGGCATGATCTGCCGCCCTGCCCTCATGGCCTGATCAGCGTATGGAAGCAAATCGCCGAAATCCAAATGCGTCAGGAAAAAGACCCGTCGTATCAGCACCAAGCATGTCTACCGAGCCCAGCGCCGGCTTCGCCTTTCGCATAGGCATCCCTTTCTGCCGGCACCAATACTTCGCGCTCAGGAAAATGACCCCGGTCCTCAGGGACTCTAAAGGTCCGCCCAGTCGGCACTTTCAAAATGCGCGACTTGGATTAGGGTTTTGTCCGTGACGACAAATGTGTCGCGGCGCACGTTGCCGCAAAAGATGGTGGGGATTGCGCTTTGGCTGGCGGTGCTGGGAGTGTTTGCTCCGAGTTTGCTTTGGATCACCGACGTGGCCATTGCGCGGGCTCAGGTGCGCGATGCGGCGGTGGTCTTGCTTTTTGGCGTGGTTTTCCTCATGCGGGATCGCGCGGAGCCGACGCGATGGGTTTTGGAATTCAGTCGCCGCACGTGCTTTTTTGTCAGTGCCGCTTGCCTTGCAGCGGCGGCATCGAGCGTGCTGCATCAACCGTTTTTGATGATGGCCGCGATGGGCCTGCTGGCGGGAGGGCTTTTGCTTTTTCTGTTCGGCGACGATGTGGCTGGCTTGGCAACAGGGCTCGCTATTTCGTTTTCGGTTTTCACTTTCCTCGCGGTTGTGTCGCCAGTAGCCGATGTGCCGTTGCGTGTTTTTGCAGGTAAGGCGACGATGGGAGCGCTCGATCTTTTCGGCGCCGGTGCCGCGCTGGGATTTATCGCTGACTCAGCCAAGCTGATTCTCATGGTCAACGGACGCCCGTTCGAGGTCGCGCCTGAGTGCAATGGATTCGGAATCACCAGCAGCTGTATCCTGCTGGCGTTTTTGCTCGCGACGAGCCGCCGGCTCCGCTGGCTCGACCGCATTCTCATCATCGCTCTTGCTCCGCTCATCGGGCTCTTCTCAAACGCCCTGCGCATTGTCATCATCGTCCTGCTTGCACCGGCCGCCGGCTCGTTCGGTTACCACATCATGCATGAGGCAGTCGGCATTATTCTGTTCCTCGCGACACTCGTTTTTATTTGGTGGCTGGTCGCCGGCTTGCCGGAACGAAAAACTACGGAGCCTCAGATAAAGTCCGCCATTTCGTAGAGCTTTGGGTCGCGTGTCGGACGCGCTTTTTTTGCTTTCACGCCGGCTGCCACAGCCTCTCCCGGCATGTCGTCCGGCACGTCCATGTTCTCGAAAACATCCCCAAATTCTTCTTCGAGCTTCTCGGGATCTTCGCCCGCTTCCAGACGGCGAATCATTTGCTCCATCTCGGCCGGCACCCCTTGGCCAGTGGCCTCGGACATCTTGCGCATCAGCCGCCCCATCGCCCGCGGATCGGGATTGTTCTCATCCATTCCGGACATCTCGCGCTCCATTTCCGCCATCATTTTTTCTATCCGCGGATCGGCGGCATCACTTGGTGCATCGGATTTTTCCTTTGCACGGCCAGTCACGGCGAACTTCGAAATCAACCGCTCCATGCGCGCTCCAGGTTTGTCTGGACAACGCGGCGTGTGACTTCCCTGCGCAAGGCTTCGCGCAAAAAACGTGTAGATCTTGTTCGTGTCGGCAGAAAAAAATTCGTAGATCGGCATGGCTTGAGGACTTTTCCCGGATCCGCACCGTTCGTCAATGCGTTGTCGCCATCGGATGACGTTGCTCGGGTAGCAACATCCTCTCCTCCATCTCCACTTCTCGCGTCATCCCAAGCATCTCCAAAAGAATCGCCACGCGTGCGCGACCGGGCAGCACACGGGTCACGACCGATCTCACGCCTCTCAACGGCCCCTCCACCACCTGCACCTCCGTGCCGGGTTGAAATTCACTGGGAATTTCCACCGTCTCGTCATCCGCGACCATCGCGCGCAAATCCGCGATGATCGAAGCATCGACGACCGCGGGCAGTCCACCGAATTTCAGGATGGTCGAAATCCCCGTCGTGGTGGCGATTTGCCGGTGCTGCGCGGCATACGAAAACTTTGCGAACAAATACCCGGGGAACATCGCCTCGATCACCCGCATCCTTCCGTTCCTGCGCGCTCGCTCGAACTTCATCATCGGGCAAAAAACCTCCACCCCGACCGTGCTAATGAGCGAAGCCCTCGCCATCAACTCATGCCTCGGCCTTGCTTTTACGCAATACCACAGGGTCTCCTCAGAGATCCGATCTGTCTGAATCACCGCGCTTTCCATCCGCGCAGACTGCCCGAAAATCGCCCGATTGTAACGAAATCGTTACAATTCTCCTATTTTCAAACTTTGCAGAATTGTGAATAACTTGTGAGAAACCGACATGAAATACTATCGCACCGGCTGGATATCAGACGTTCATTTGGGCACTCGCGGCAGCCAAGCGGGGCCGCTTTTGGAGTTCCTCAAAGAGACGGAATTCGAGACGCTCTACCTCGTCGGCGACCTCGTGGATATCTGGGCTCTTCGCCGCGGTATCTTCTGGCCGCAGGAGCACAACGACGTAATCCAAAAAATCCTCCGGAAAGGCCGCAAGGGCACCGAGATTATCTATATCCCCGGCAATCACGACGAGTTTCTCAGTGGGTTTTTTGGTTCGTATGCCAGCGTGACGTTTCAGAAAAACGCGATCCATCTCACTGCCGACGGACGCCGCCTGCTGGTCATGCACGGGCACGAACTCGACACCGTCGTGCAAAATCTCGGCTGGCTCGCTCACGTCGGCGATATCGGCTACACTATCCTCCTCCGCTGCAATGGTGTCGTGAATCTGGCCCGCCGCCTCGTTGGGCTCGGCCCTTGGTCGCTCAGCGCCTACGTCAAAGCCGAAGTGAAAAACGTCGTGAGCTTCATCGGACAATTTGAAGAAGCCGTCGTGCGGTATGCCCGCGATTACGATGTGGATGGCGTGCTCTGCGGTCATATTCATACCGCCTCCGTGCGAACAATTGGCGGCACAGAATATTACAACACGGGCGATTGGGTCGAAAGTTGCTCCGCCATCGTCGAGCATTACGACGGTCGCATGGAGCTCATCCACCCTGTGCCAGAGCTGGCGCAGAGCACTTCCTCGCCCGAGGAACTCGAACCCGCGCGCGCCTGATCGCTATTGTGGACGCCGCTGCGCGAGGCGCACGGTCGCCAGCACGATAAAAAACGTCAGCCCGGAGAGCACCGCCATCATTCCCGCGGAACTCACCGCACCCAGCGCGGCGAAACCCGTCAGCTTGGCCAGCGCCGCCGGAATCACCGAAATCGCGGCAACATGCCCGGCGACGGCCGAAAAAGCCGCGACGGCCATCGCGAGCCCTAGCACGACGCTCAGCCTCGGACTCAACAATAACGCCGTGGCACCCGGCACAATGAGCATCGCAATCACCAAAATGCTCCCGACACTTTCAAACGCCACGACCGTCGTCATCGCCGTCACCACCGTCAGCCCATGCTGCATCCAGCGCGCCGGAATTCCGCATGCCGTCGAGAGAGCCGGATCGAACGCCGAAATCCGCAACTCTTTGTAGAACATGCCGGCTAATAAGAAATTCACCGCCAACATCCCTCCCGATAACCACGCGATCTGAGGCACGGGATTAACGTCTACGACAGCCGTCTCAATCGAACCGTAGAGCACGCACCCGGGATCCAAATCCACCCGGTCCGCCGCCAACCGGATCAGCACGAGGCCCAGCGCAAACAAGCTGCAAAAGACGACGCCCAGCGCTGCGCCGGACTCCACCCGTCCTCGGCGGTGAATAACTTCCGTCAGCACGCCCGTGAACAGCCCGGCGATCACCGCGCCGAGAAACATCGGCAACGGTTCGCGCGTGCCTGTCACGAGGAACGCAATCGCAATCCCGGGCAACACCGCATGGCTGATCGCATCTCCGAGCATGCTCTGCTTGTTGAGCAGGAGAAAAACGCCAGGCACCGCGCACGCCATTGAGATCAATGCTCCAGTGACGACGATCCATGTGTCGATTTCCGTCCAAGTCATGTCGGGAGTTTTTCGGGATTTCCGGGCACAAACGTCTCGCGCCGCCCGCTGTCGAGCAGTGCCTCAAGCTCATCTACGATTTTCGGATCGAGCACGTGTTCGATGAGATCGGCATCGCGGTCGATCCGCGCCGGAGCGACCTCCGCATGGTGCAAAAGATACAGCTCCCACAATCGGTGGTTGCGAACCAGCCGACGCGCCTCCGCGACACCGCGTCCGGTCAACTGCACGCCCCCGCCGTCCGCCGCCGCCGTCGCGAGGCCCGCTTCGGCGGCGCGCTCAATTTCGCGCGTCAGCGCGTTTCGCTTCCAAGGACGTTTCGCCAAAAGCTGAGAAACGGAAACCGCCTGCTCGGGGGATGAGAGCTCTTCGGCGCACTCGTAAATCGCCCGCAACAAATGCTCGCGCCGCAGCCGCACCATTCCCTGTCGCTCGTCGTAAGAGCGGACCAGCACGCCGCGCCGCGCACCAAAAATCATACTGATCGCAAAAAACATCGCTGCGCAAAGCACGATCACCGCGCCCGCTGGCAAACGCGGAAATAGCGCGCTCGCCGCCACGCCCAGCGCCGCACTCAACAATCCGAGCCCCGCAGCCGCGACGGCCATCACGCCGAGACGATCACTCCAGAATCGCGCAGCAGCCGGCGGGATCACAAGCAACGCCACCACCAACAGCAGCCCCACCGCTTGCAGGCCGACCACCGTCACCACCACAACCAGCGTCATCAGCACCACGTCGAGAAGTCTCACCGGCCAGCCCGCCGCACCAGCGAAACCCTCGTCGAAACACAGAAGCGCGAACTCTTTGAAAAACGCCACGCACATGACCGCCACTGCCAGCGAAGCCCCGAAAATCACCATGGCATCGGACGTCGTCATTGAAGCCGTTTTGCCGTAGATAAAGTGATCCAACCCCGCCGCATTCCCGCCAGGCAATTGCTGCACTGCCGTCACCAGCGTGACTCCAGCTCCAAAA
>JBBRHN010000053.1:0-10056 GCA_038222685.1 Chthoniobacterales bacterium
CCCCTGAAAAAACTTCCTAAGAAAATGCCGTCCCCCGCGTTGACCCGGTAGAAACCCATGTCACCGGAAGAAATCATCAATCGCGCACTGGAGCGTTTCGAGCGTCCGCTCATCAGCCACGCGAAGGCCATCACCGGCGACCTGGAATCCGCCCGCGACGCCGTGCAGGAGACCTTCCTCCGCCTCAGTCGCCAGGATGTCACTGCACTCGAACTACGGCTCGCCCCGTGGCTTTTTTTTGTGTGCCGCAACTGCGCCCTCGACCACCGCCGCAAAATCGTGCGCTTCAGCGAAGAGCCCATCGCCGAGGAATCCGTTTCCGAAGCCCCCTCACCCGCCGCCGAGGCCGTCGCTTCCGAAGAAGGTGCCATGCTCCGCCACCTCGTCGCCCAACTCCCCCGGCAACAACGCGAGCTAGTGAATCTCAAATTTGAAGCCGGCCTCAGTTACAAAGAGATGAGCGAAACCCTCCGCATCAGCGTCTCTCACGTCGGGGTCCAGCTCCACGACGCCCTCCAAACTCTCCGCACTCAATGGAACCGCAAAAACACCGGAGCCATCACGCCATGAACGACCCACGCATCACCGCCTACGCCCTCGGCGAACTCGCCGGCACTGAACGCGACGATTTCGAAAGCGATCTCGCCAGCTCCGAAACTCTCCAAGCCCAACTCAACGAAACCATAAAAATCGCCGAAGCCCTCGGCACCCTCACCATGTCCACCGATACCCTCACCGAAAAATCCCGCACCGACCTTCAACGCCAACTTGCCGCCAACCAAAAAACCCTCCGCCGCAAAAAAACCATCATCCGCCTCGTCATCAGCGGGAGCGCCCTCGCGGCTGCAGCGTGTGTGCTGTTCTCCGTGTCGATTCCCGCGATCACCGGCTCGCTGACGCGGAGAGAGGTAGCCGCCGTCCCAGCCGAACTGCAACAAGATACCAAAACCCAGCCCGAATCGTTGTCGCAAACTTCCGCAATGGATACAGACTTGCTAAAAAAAGAAGCGAAAGAGTTGCTCACCCAAGGAAGGTTTGAAGCTTCCGATCAGCGCTACTCTGACGTCCTCGCCCGAACTCCAAACGACACGGAAGCCCAAGAAGGCCTCAGACTTGGAGCCGAGGCTCGCGCAAAGTTCGCTCAGACGGCGTCCTCGCTAACTTCCAATGCAACTGCGACTGCCGGTGCGAGCACTGCCTGGGAAACACCCGTAAGGAGATTTACCCCTTTAGCAACGACAGCCCCCACCAGAATTGCAAAGCAAGATTTTGTTCAAGACGCGCGCAGACGCGAGCAACGCTTCGACGATTCCGACCGCCTCACCCGAACCCGCGGCGACTTCAACACCGAAACCTACGACTCGATCACCGAGAACGTCTTTCTCGCCGCCAACACCAACCCGCTCTCCACCTTCTCTATCGACGTGGACACCGCCAGCTACGCCAACGTCCGCCGGTTTTTGCAAAGCGAGCAACTCCCTCCGGTCGGCGCAATTCGCACCGAGGAACTGATCAACTACTTCTCCTACGCCTACCCGCAACCCAAAGGCAACGTCCCGTTTTCCGTCAGTCTCGAAGTCAGCCGCGCACCGTGGGATGCCAACCGCGAACTCGTCCGCATCGGACTCAAAGGCCGCGACATTCCCGCCTCCGAGCGCGGGCCCGCCAACCTCGTTTTCCTCATCGATGTCTCCGGCTCGATGAACTCCCCCGATAAACTCCCTCTCCTCAAACGCAGCCTCCAGGCCCTTGTGGAGAACCTCTCGTCGAAAGATCGCGTTGCGATCGCCGTCTATGCCGGATCCTCCGGCCTCGTGCTCCCGTCGACACCCGGAACCGAAAAAAACCGTATCCTCGAAGCCCTCGAAAATCTCCAAGCCGGAGGCTCCACCAACGGTGCGTCAGGCATCAAACTCGCCTACGAAACCGCCCGCGAACATTTCCTCAAAGAAGGCAACAACCGAGTCATCCTCTGCACCGACGGCGACTTCAACGTCGGCGTCACCGACCAAAGCGAACTCATCCGCCTCATCGAAAAAGAGCGCGCCTCCAACGTCTTCCTCTCGGTCCTTGGCTTCGGCACCGGAAACCTCAAAGACTCCACCATGGAAAAACTCGCCGACAAAGGTAACGGCAACTACGCCTACATCGATTCCTTCACCGAAGGCCGCAAAGTGCTCGTCGAACAAATGGGATCGACCCTTTTTACCATCGCGAAAGACGTGAAAATCCAAGTTGAATTCAACCCTGCCCGCGTCGTCGGCTACCGTCTCATCGGCTACGAAAACCGCCTCCTCGCTAAAGAAGACTTCAACAACGACAAAAAAGACGCCGGCGAAATCGGCGCAGGCCACACCGTCACCGCCCTCTACGAAATCATCCCCGCCGGCCAACCCCTCCCCGACCAACCCTCCGTCGATCCCCTCAAATACCAAACACCCGAACCGACCGCCGAAAGTCCGCAATCCGCAATCCGCAATCCTCAATCGCAAGATCTCCTCACCGTCAAACTCCGCTACAAAGCGCCCGACGGCGATAAAAGCCAACTCCTAGAAGTCCCCCTCGCCGCACCCGCCATCCCCGCCTTCGACGAAGCATCCTCCGATTTCCAATTCGCAACCGCCGTCGCCGCCTTCGGAATGAAACTCCGCAACTCCCCCACCGCTGGCAATATCACCTGGCCAGAAATCCAAAAAATCGCGCGAACAAACCTCGGCGAAGATCCCGGCAGCTACCGCGCCGAATTCCTCACCCTCATCGAAAAAGCCGCACGCCTCACCCCTCCCGAACCCGAGCAGTAGACCAGCCCATCACCCACGCTCAATCAGCGAAAAGGATTGAGCACCATCGCCCCGAAATCCGTAAAATCACCGGTGTTGCGCGTGACGACTGTCAGCTTGTGAACGAGTGCTGAGGCCGCAAGTAATGAGTCGATGACCGGCATCGACTTGAGTGCTTGCAGCCTGCCCCACTCGTCGGCAATTGCATCGGTAATCGGGAGAATACAGCCAGCGTAGTTCGACTCGATAGAGAAAAGCCAACGCTCAAAGCCAGCGCACTGAGACGGCGATTTCTTGCGCAGCAGTTCGATCCCTTTCCGAATCTCGCCGAGGCTGAGCACGCTGATCCAATGCTGGGCATGACTGTTCGATACCGCCCACTCTCGCACCTTGGCGTCACATTGCCTTCCCTTGCGCAACTCGGAGAGCACGTTGGTGTCGATAAGAAAAGCCATCAGAAACCCGTCTCCCGCGATTCGACTTTCCTCGAGCGTTTCAGCGGCAGCTCCACTTTCGGAGAGACTTCCACAGTGAGCAGAAACTCGATGAGCGACGGATTTCCCGCGCCCTTGGTGGACAACGCATCACGGAGAATCCGGCGATGCTCCTCCTCGGCTGAAACACCATGCACAGCGGCTCGATATTTAAGCTTTTTGAGCACGCTTTGAGGAACGTCACGGACTAGCAATTGAGCCATCTAGCGACCATGCTATCAGTGATATCATTTGTCAAACTGAAAATGAAAACGCTCCCGGAGACGTATTCACGGGATGGACGAGCTCCCTTTGCACTTGCGTCCTCATCACGTTCTCCCTAAAACAATGCCCGATGCAGAAAATCCACACGCTGGTTTTTGCCTTGGCTTCGATGGCGATCTTGCCGATCTCCCACGCTGAGCCCGACTCGTCCGCAACAAAACAAGCAGCCGTCGGTGAAACCGTCTCTTTCGTCGATGTCATCCGGGAGGTCGTCGTCAAACCCTCCGGAACGATCTTCTTGAACTTCGGCGCAAAGTATCCCGACGAAAGCATCACCATCATCGTCATGCAGGAAACGCGCCCGCGCTTTCCCCAAATCGAAAAATGGCTGGGTAAAAAAGTCCGCGTCTCAGGCGAACTCAGCGATTACAAAGGCCACCGCCGCATCATCCTCCGCGAAAAAGACCAGATCGCTCTCGCTTCCGAATAGCTAGTCCGAACAGCGATCAATCAAAAACTGCCCGATCACCCGCGAGGCCGATGGCTTCTGCAGCGCGGCGAGGTTGGCCCTCCAAGCTCTCCACACCGCCGCATCGTTAGCCAACGCGCCCTGCACAAGGCTGCACAATTGAGTCGGAGAAGCGGACGCAAGCGCACCGATTCCCGTTTGCTGGATGAGCGAAATATTTCCTTCCTCCTGCCCCGGCACAACATGGCTCACAAGAAACGGAATCTGCGCGGCGATGGTCTCCTGCACGGTCGCCCCACCGGCTTTGCCGATGAACAAATGATGCGATGACATCAACTCCGCCATGCGATCCGTCCATCCCGCCAGCGTCCCGCGTTTCGGCAACCCGGCCGCCTGCAGCTTCGCAAGCATTCGGGTGCGCCTTCCCGTGATCACATCGACAGAAACATTCGGCAGAGCCGCCAAACCTTCCAATGTGGCCAGCACTCGCGAAGACGTGCCTCCAGGAAAAAAAAGCGCCTTCCAAATTCCGTCCGCAGGCGGCGCGCACGGACGGAGATCTTCAAACGCGAGCCCAACCGGAAACCCCAGCACATGAATCCTCTCGCGAGGCACACCGTCCCCGGCAACCACTTCCGCCGTCCGCTCATCGGCAACAATCACCCCGTCGCACAGACACCGATACCACGCCGAGCTGATCTCGGTCGAATCCGTAATCACCGTATAAAACGGTGCCGTGATCGACGCATCGGCTTTGCGGATCTTTGCCATCAAAAACGAAAAAACCGGATACGTGGACGCGATCACATCGGGCTGAAACTCGCTGATCAATCCGCGCACGGCCGACGTCAGTTCGGTCAGCATCGGCCCCATCCCTTCCACGAACCCACGCCGATTAAGAAGTTTGAAAACGACCTTCCAAGCGCGCGGGTAACGGTTGATCGCCATCGTGTATCCGCTCTGCACCAGCTTGTTGATGACGGGATTTGTCCGCGTATAAGGATCGGCCACTAACACTTCGCACGCCGGATTTATCGCGAGGATCGCATCGCGGATGTTTCTCGCAGCCGTGTTGTGCCCCTCCCCCATACTGGCGGTCAGGATCAGCACTTTTAACGATGGCGACGGAGGTTTGCTCACAACAAGGCGGAAAGCTGAATCAATTGCCCGCGAAGATCAAGCCGCAGTCAGACTGGAAAGTCGCCGCGCCCCCACCGAGAACGAAAGAAACTCCCTCGCCCGCGCCTGCGATTCATCGACAGCGATCTGCCACTCCCGGTCGTCGCGAAGCAAAGCCCGCGCCCGTCAGAGCATGGCGTCCGCGGTAGCATCGCTCCCTCCAAACGCGATCCGATCAATCTCGCCGTTGCCACCCACACACGGCATTCGGCACAGCAACGCATCTCCGGCAACCTGCCCGGGAACGTGGCTCGAATCGAGCTGCCACACGATCCGATGCAGGGAAATTAATCTCAGATAAGCCGCATAATCGAGCGGGCCCTCCAAAATAAACAGCAGCGGATTTTTCTTCTTCAGACTCTTGAGGATCATCCCGCCTCGACGACCTTCCGAATTCATCACCGCCAGCGGACAATCGAACTCGCGCGAGATTTCGTCAGCCAGGACCACCGCCGCCAAATGGTTGCGGCTCGGAACCCCAAACTCACGCGTGCCCACAAAAATACCGCGTCGTTTTGCAAACGGGATTCCAAAATTCCACGCCTCGCATTCGACCGGATACGGCGTTGGCACAAAATGCACCGCAGGACTCCCGCAAGCTCGATACAACGACACCAGCCCTGTGGTCGTCGAGATCGCACCGTCCGCCGCCGCGCAGAGTTCGCGAAACAACTCCAGCCGCGTCACATCGCCCAGCATGTCTGCGATCTGATGCGCCCCGGACTCTTTGCACGAAACAAAAACCGTCGTCCCCTCCTCCCGCAGCACGCGCAGCACTTCGAGTGCGCGGCGCAAATTGCTTTTCCTCAGGAGAACCAGCACCGTCCCCTTCCGCCCCTGCAGCGAACGCACATCGCGAAAAAATCCCCCCGACATGCACGCGGCATACGCATGAAAGTTAACCGGCGGATGGCCGGCATCCTCAGGCGTGCCAGCACCGTTAGGGAAAGTTTGCTCGGCGTCGCGTCCGCCGGGATTGATGACATCGAAACTCACCGCGCTTTGGCTTTCTCCCACAGCTCGTCAAGCTCCTCCAGCGCCGTTTCCTCAACCCGCCGTCCTCCGGCCACGAGCTCGCGTTCGATGAACTGAAACCGCTCGACGAACCGTTTTGTCGAGCCTGCCAACGCCGTCTCGGCATCAACGCCGACCTTGCGCGCCAGGTTCACGGCCGTGAAAAGCAAATCCCCAATCTCTCCCTCCAGCTCCTCACGCGATCCGCCAGCAATCGCCTCTCGAATCTCCGCCAACTCTTCGTCAAACTTTTCAAAAACCGGTGCCGCATCTTTCCAATCAAACCCCACTCTCGCCGCTTTTTTCTGCGCGTTTTGCGCGCGGAGCAACGCGGGCAGCGAAGCGGTGAGATGATCCATCACCCCGGTCTCCGCGCCCTTTTCCGATCTCTTGATTGCCTCCCACTGCCGCAAAACCTCCGTGGACGTGCCCGCCAGCCGATCTCCGAACACATGCGGATGCCGCCGTATCATCTTATCGCAAACCTCGGCCGCCACCTCACCCAACGCAAACGCCCCGCGCTCCTCGGCCATCTGCGCGTGCATCACGACATGCAGCAACAAATCCCCAAGCTCCTCTCGCAGATTCGCGTCGTCCGAGCGCTCAATCGCATCGATCACCTCGTAGCACTCCTCCACCAACGCCCCGCGCAAACTCGCATGCGTTTGCTCGCGATCCCACGGACATCCATCCGGCGCACGCAGCGCCGCAACAATTTCCCTCAGCCGTGCAACCCCCTTTAGATCCTCCACAGCGAACTATTGCTACTGCCAAACTCGCTCACTTCCTCACTCGATGAACGACTCACCGAAAGAAACAGCGCGACCACCGAAAGGATCGTCCCAAAAAAAACAATAGCCGCCATCCAGGCCGGCAACTCCTCAACCGCCAGCGCTCGGTAAAACTCCCAAAACGTATGAATCGGCGCTTTCGCGTGGATAAAAATCTTCAGCGTCCAAGCAACCATGATGATCGCAAAAATAAAAATATAGTTTCGCTTCAAACGTCGTCCCAACGCCTCCAACCGGCTGATCTTGAACGACGGCAAAATCAAATCTTCGCAAACCAGCTTGCGCCACTGTCCATCCAGCAACTTCGGATTCTGCGTCACCATCGGCACCAGAAAATGCGACTCCAACATCCGCACCCGCCCGCGAAACGCATCGTAAAACCGATAACGCCGCGCCTCAATCCAAAGCATGATCCACACCAGCGCCAGATTGAAAAAGAAAATGATGTGTGGAATGTCCCGAAACGAAAAAGCCGCCCCGATGATCGTCGTGGAGCTCGTGATCGCCCATGTCGTCGTCACGTCGAGCCGCTGACGCCAGATCATAATCCGCCCAAGCTCGCCGCGATAAAAATGCGACATCGCATTCACATAGCACGGATCTTTTAAACTCGCGAAATGCAAGCCGTTGGTATCGAGCTCTTCCTCAGCCATCTTCAACGGCTCTCCTCTTTCGCTAACAGCTCTTCCCTCGCCCGCTCGAGCGCACGCCGCTCCTGCGCGGTCAGACTCGCCAACCCGCTGCGTGAGATTTTATCTAGAATCGGATCAATGGACTCCGCGATGGGACGCTGCTTGGGTGCGACCTTCACGGGTTTCGCCACCGCGACTTTCTCGCGCTTTGCCGGAAACAGCGCCGCACCGAACTTCATGTGCGCCACCAACAAACACGCCGCCGCCGTATCCAGCACCAGCACGCCCAGGCCAACATACTGCGACAGTGCGATGAACTGGATCGCATTCACTGCAAAAAACGCCGCAACCACCCATCTCGCCTGTAGCGAAAACAAAATCTCCGCCCTCGGATACAACATCGCAAACGCCGCCATCACCCCAAAATGTAACGCGTTCGATCCCGCCAGCACCGACGGAAATCCCAGCATCCCCGCCACCGCCAGCACAAGCGGTGGCAACAAAAGGAGCGTCGCGTAGAGCTGGATAAACGCCCGCCGACCCAAAAACTTCTCAATCTCAGTCCCAAACACCACCAGCAAATACAACTCCACCAGCAAAAGCCAATACGGCGGCAGATGAACAAACGCATATGTCACCACCTGCCACACCTGCGAATCGCGAAACATACCCGAACTCGAAAAAACCAGCGCCTGAATCAACGCCTCCGCCCCCATCGCCGATGCAATCGCCGTCAACAACATCGTCACGCCATGCACCCCGGCAAGAATCGTGCTCACATAAATCGGGAAACTCCCAATCCACGTCACCGGGCGGTCACTTCCGAAATCTCGATCAGCTATCATTCCGGTTTTCACCATACGACGATCACGAGTTTCGACAAGCCGGAACTCCTTTGTCTTGCCAACTCGTCGCGATTGCCTGAGCAGTAGAGAGCCCAGCCTCGTCGCCATGAACAAGCCCTACACTCCCGGATCCGCCAAGCCCACCAACACATCAATCCTTGCCTGGGTGGAGGAAATCGTCGCCCTCACCCAACCCGATACCGTCTTCTGGTGCGATGGCTCCGAGGCCGAGGACAAACTCATGCGCGCCCTCATTGTCTCGTCCGGCGCAGGCCTCTGGCTCGACGAAAAAAAACGCCCCAACTCGCTGCTCGTGCGCAGCGATCCCCGCGATGTTGCCCGCGTCGAACAGCGCACGTTCATCTGCTCAAAATCCCAGAAAGACGCCGGCCCGACCAATAACTGGGAAGCCCCCGACTCAATGAAAGACCGCCTCCACAGCCTATTCAAAGGCTGCATGAAAGGCCGCACCCTCTACGTCATCCCCTTCAGCATGGGTCCCATCGGCTCCCCCATCGCCCAATACGGCATCGAAATCTCCGACAGTCCTTACGTCGTGGCCAACATGCGCATCATGACCCGCATGGGCACACCCGTTTACGAGCAAATCACCAAGACCGGCGTTTACGTCCAATGCGTCCACTCCGTCGGTTGTCCTCTCGCTTCAGGCACTAAGGATGTCCCTTGGCCGTGCAACCCCGACAACACTTACATCACTCACTTCCCCGAAGAACGCTTAATCATGAGCTTCGGCTCCGGATACGGCGGTAATGCCCTCCTCGGGAAAAAATGCTTCGCCCTCCGCATCGCCTCCGCCATGGCCCGCGACGAGGGCTGGATGGCCGAGCACATGCTCATCCTCGGGGTGAAAGATCCTGCCGGCAACAAAACCTACGTCAGTGCCGCTTTTCCGAGCGCCTGCGGCAAGACCAACTTCGCCATGCTCATCCCGCCAAAAATCCTCAAAGACGAGGGTTGGCAGATCACCTGCATCGGCGATGATATCGCGTGGATCAAACCCGGCCCCGACGGCAAACTCCGTGCCATCAATCCCGAAGCCGGCTTCTTCGGCGTCGCGCCGGGCACCTCTTACGAAAGCAATCCCATGGCGATGGACTCCATCCTTCGCGACAGTATCTTCACCAACGTCGCTCTCACAGACGATGGCGACGTCTGGTGGGAGGGAATGAGCAAATCTGCCCCAAAACACCTCATCGACTGGAAAGGAAAAGACTGGTCGCCCGACAAGAAAGACGCCGACGACAAACCCGTCCTCTCCAGCCATCCCAACAGCCGCTTCACTGCCCCGGCAAAAAATTGCCCCATCATCGATCCCGATTGGGAGAACCCTGCCGGCGTCCCCATTAGTGCCATCATTTTCGGCGGACGCCGCGCCACCACGATGCCCCTCATCTTCCAATCCTTCAACTGGGTCCACGGTGTTTACGTCGGTGCGACCGTCGGTTCCGAAATGACCGCTGCCGCCGCTGGCACGCTTGGGCAAGTTCGCCGCGACCCCATGGCCATGCTCCCATTCTGCGGCTACAACATGGGCGACTACTTTGCCCACTGGCTGGAAATGCGCCACCACGTCAAACACCTGCCACGCATTTTCCACGTCAACTGGTTCCGCAAAGACGCCGACGGC
>JBBRHN010000054.1:0-9975 GCA_038222685.1 Chthoniobacterales bacterium
ATCGCGCCACAGCAATCGAAATCGAAAACGAGGTGCTGATCGACGAGAACACACGACTCGTTACGAAGTTGGAACGGGCCGCCAAATATATCGAGGGTGCCGATACCGCTCGACAAACACTCGACGAAGATCGCACCCAAATCGCCAAGCAGCGCGACGAAGCCGTCAATCGCACCAAAAAAATTAAAGATAATACCGAGGCGCTCGAAAAACTCGCCAAAGAGAAAAAGGAACTCCAAGCCAAACTCGCCAGCAGTACCGACGCCGAGAAGCTCGAAAAACTCGCCTCTGAGAATAAGGTGCTTTCCGAGAAACTCACCGAGACCGAAACGAAGCTCGCCGAAGCACTCAAAAAGCCCGAGGAAAACGCACAGGCCTTGGAGACGCTTCGCAGCGAGATCAACGGGCTCAACGACCGCCTCCTCGAAGCCTACGCTCAGGTCACCAGCCGCGATGAGCAACTCAAGGCCCTTGCCAAACAGCTCGACGAGACGTCAGGCGATCTCGCCCGCATGAAGATCAATCCCGAGCCGAACGCGGAGGACAAACGCGTCATCGTCGAAAACGATCTCCTCCGTGCCATCATCCTCCGGCAAATCAAGGAACAGGCCCTCCGCGACGTCGCCCGCGCGAGTCTCGAACAAGAAATCGCAACCCTCCAGATCAAGTCCGAAAAAATTTCGGAAGATCTTGGAGCCCTCGCCAAACCCGCTTTCAAACTCACCGACGACGAGCAACGCCTGTTTAACGAACCCGTTACCCTCCTTGCCGAGACCAGCCCGGCTTCACTCGATGTCTCCGTTGCTGTTGTTCAGCCCTCGGGCAACGAGCCGGTGCCGACTCCACAGGGCGCGGAGTCACTGCCGGATGCGACCCGGGCGTCGGTCGAGGAGGCTCGCAAGCTTTTTGAACTGGGACGCTTTTCTGATGCGGAAAAACTCTACCAGCAAATCGTCGAAGCCGCGCCGGATAACTACTTCGCACTCTCCAATCTCGGCGTGACACAAATTCAAGCGCGTAAGTTGTCCGCTGCCGAAGTTGCGCTCAAAAAAGCCGTCACGATCAATCCCGAGGATTCGTTCGCTGCGACGAACCTCGGCATTGTCTATTGCAAACAGGGCCGCTTCGACGATGCCGTCGATATTCTTCGCGAAGCGATTACGGCTGACGAAAAAGATTACGTCGCCCACAACTACCTCGGCGTGAGCCTTGGTGAAAAGGGACTTAAGGGCGAGGCCGAGGATCAGCTCAAACGCAGCATCGCAATCAAGGACGATTACGCGGACGCCCACTTCAATCTCGCCGTGCTCTACGCCACGGCGGAGCCTCCCGCAATGGAGCTCGCCCGCCAGCATTACCATAAGGCGGTCAGCCACGGCGCGACTCCGGACCCCTCGCTCGAGCGATTAATCCAGTAACGCCCCCGGCCCTACATCACGCGTCCGAGGAGAAAAGCCGGCAGGTCGCAGATCGCGACGCGCTCCTGCTGCATAGAGTCGCGATGCCTCAGCGTGACGGTGCCTTCTTTTTCAGGCCCGTTCTCTCCAATCGTATCAAAGTCCACGGTCACGCAAAACGGAGTGCCGGCCTCGTCCTGACGGCGATAGCGGCGACCAATCGCGCCGGACTCGTCGTAAAAAACATTCATGTGACTCCGCAGGCTCACCACGATTTCGCGCGCCTTTTCCACTAGCGCGGGCTTGTTCTTGAGAAGCGGAAAAACGCCGCACTTGATCGGAGCCATGCGCGGATGAAAACGCATCACCGTCCGCGTCTCAGACTTGCCCTTATCGTCGGTCACCGTCTCCTCGTCAAAGGCCTCGCAGAGCAGCGCGAGAACCGTGCGATCCGCTCCGGCACTCGGTTCCACAACGTGCGGGATGAGCCGCTCCTTCGTCTCCTCGTTAAAGTAATCCAACGGTTTTCCGCTGTGCTCAATATGCTTCGAGAGGTCGTAGTCCGTTCGATACGCGATGCCTTCGAGCTCACTCACGCCAAACGGAAACTCGTATTCCAGATCGTAGGTTTTTTGGGAGTAAAACGCGCGTTCGCCGTCCGGAATGTCGTGGATGTGAATCTTCGAACGCGGAATCCCGATGTCCTCGTAAAAGCGCAGGCGCTCTTCAAGCCAGTAGTCGGTGAGGCGCAAGCCATCCTCGGGCCGGCAAAAATACTCGATCTCCATCTGCTCAAACTCCCGCGAGCGGAAAATATAGTTTCGAGGATTGATCTCATTGCGAAACGCCTTGCCGATCTGCGCGATGCCGAAGGGCAGCTTCTGCCGGGACGTGTCGAGCACGTTTCGAAACTGCACAAACATCGACTGCGCGGTCTCGGGCCGCAGGTAAACCATGTTCTCCTCGCTCTCAACCGGGCCCGCATAGCTCTTGAACATGAGATTGAACGCGCGTGGCTCCGTGAGATCCCGGCTCCCGCAATTCGAGCAATACTTCACGCCGTCTTTTTCCGGCAGTTGATCCGCCCGATGCCTTGCCTTGCATATCCGGCAATCGACCATCGGATCGCTGAACGTCTCCTCATGCCCGGTCGCCTTCCACACGGCGCGGTTCATAATGATCGAGCCGTCCATGCCTTCCATGTCGTCGCGCTCACGCACATTGCGCCGCCACCAAAAGTCCTTGAGGTTGCGCTTGAGCTCAACTCCCAGCGGGCCGTAATCCCAAAACCCGTTCAGCCCGCCGTAAATTTCTGAGGCCTGAAAAATAAACCCGCGCCTCTTGCAAAGGCTCACAATTTTTTCCATCCGCTGCGACAAGGCATCTTTAGACATAATCAGACCGCAGAGTAGAACCCTACGCTCCCCGTGTCGTCAACCTCCATGGCGCGCCGCCCGAGCACGTCGCGCATCTCCGAAAGGTGAAAAGATGCATCTTCACGGGAGCGTGGGCATCTCGCCAAATACTGTTCCCCGGCGGAAGGTTCGCCGTTGATAAGTTGTGGGTGACAGGATATGGAGTGGGCGCATGGCGAATTCTGAATTGTCGAAATCGGTCAATCCTCTGCGAGAGGGGTTAACGAGCCGGTCGTTGCCGGAGCCTTGCAGTGTGGTGATTTTTGGGGCGACGGGGGATTTGACGCATCGCAAGTTGGTGCCGGCTCTTTACAACTTGGCGGCGGACGGGGCGTTGCCGCCAGCGATCAGCGTGGTGGGCTTTGCGCGTCGGGAGAAGACGGATGAGGAGTTTCGGGGCGAGTTGAAAGAAGCGGCGCTGAAGCATTCGCGGCAGACGATTAATGAGGAGCTTTGGGCGAGTTTCGCGTCGTCGATTGTTTATCACCGGAGTGCGTTTGACAACGCGGAGGGTTACGAGACGCTGGCGAAGCGGCTGGAGGAGCTGGATGCGGCACGGGGCACACGGGGGAATCGGATTTTTTACCTTGCGGTGGCTCCGGATCAATTTGGCGTGATTATGGAAAATCTTCGCGCGAGCGGGCTGAATCGTCCGGCAGAAGGCGGGTGGGCGCGGGTGATTGTGGAGAAGCCGTTCGGGACGGATTTGGAGACGGCGCGGGAGTTGAACACCTTGGTGGAGGGGGCGTTTCACGAGCGGGATACGTATCGGATTGATCACTATCTCGGCAAAGAAACGGCGCAAAACATCATGGTGCTCCGGTTTGCGAATTCGATTTTTGAGGCGATGTGGAATTCGCGCTACATCGACCACGTGCAGATTACGGCAAGTGAGCCGTTGGGTGTCGAGGGGCGCGCGGGATACTACGACAAATCGGGTGCGCTGCGTGACATGGTGCAAAACCATTTGTTGCAGCTCCTTTGTCTGACGGCGATGGAGCCTCCGACGGGACTGGGAGCGGATGCCATTCGCGATGAGAAAGTGAAAGTGTTGCGCTCGCTGCGTCCGTTGACGGGAGAGGATGTTTTCAAGCATGTCGTGCGGGGGCAATACGGAGCGGGGGCGATCAATGGAAAGCGTGTGGCCGCGTATCGTGATGAGGCGAATGTGAATCCGGAATCGGAGACGGAAACTTACGTCGCTCTGGAAGTGAATGTGGATAACTGGCGGTGGGCGGGGGTTCCATTTTTCGTTCGAGTGGGCAAGCGGCTGCCGAAGGGCGGGACGGAGATTGCGGTGCAGTTCAAGAGCGTGCCGCCGGTGTTGTTCAAGGCGACGGGGGAGGCGATTGACGACAACGTGCTGGTGATCAGGATTCAGCCGGACGAAGGGGTTTCGCTGCGGATGAGCGCGAAGATGCCGGGATCGAGTTTGCGGATTGAGCCGGTGAAGATGGATTTCCACTATGGCACGAGTTTCGGGAAAGCGACGCCGGAGGCTTATGAGCGCTTGTTGCTGGACGCGATGAGCGGGGATCCGACGTTGTTTGCGCGGCGCGATGAGGTCGAGGAGGCGTGGAAGTTTGTTGATGCGATTCGCGAGGCGTGGTCGACACAGACGGAAGATATTAGTTTTTACTCGGCCGGCACATGGGGGCCGACGGAGGCGGATGATCTGATCAAGCGCCATGGGGCCACTTGGAGGCGTTTGTAAGGTCAGATGGAGACCATGATCACACCGGGGCTGCCTGTGGAGATCGGGCGGATTGATAAGGAGTTGGGGAAACTCTGGGAGTCGAGCGACGACACGAAGACGCGCGCGTCGTTGATTAATCTAGCGATTTACACTGAAGACGCGGGGGCCGTCTCAACGAATACGGAGCTCATCGCCACGATTGCCGGCGAGCACGCATGTCGGGCGATTCTTGTTCTGGCAAATCCCGAAGCGGCCGAGAGCCAGGCGAAGGCGTGGATTAGCGCGCATTGTCATTTGGCCGGAAAAGGCGGACGGCAGATTTGCTCCGAGCAAATCACGTTCCAGCTCGATGGGGACGCGGCGGCGGCTTTGCCGAATGTGGTGTTTTCGCACTTGGATTCGGATCTGCCGTTTTGTTTGTGGTGGCAGGCCCCGTTTCGGGAATCGCTCGATGAGAATCTCTGGGTGTGGGTGGATCGGTTGATTTTTGACAGCGCGACTTGGGCGGATCCGGCCGAGCAGTTTGCGTTGGTCGAGCGGATTTCGTGTCTCGGAGATTCGTCGATGGTGCGTTGCGATCTCAACTGGACACGGCTCTACAACTGCCGGTTTGCGCTGGCGAGCATGTTTGATCATGCGGCGGCATTGCCTTGCCTGAGCCGAATTGAAGCGGTGAAAATCGTTTGTGCGCCCGGCAACCGGGTGGCGGCGATCCTGCTGCTTGGCTGGCTGGCGGCGCAACTCGGTTGGCGGTTGCAGGGCTTGCTGTCGCGGCAGTTCTTTGTCGATGCGGGCGGACGCCACATTACGTTTGAGATCGTCGAGGCCGCAGGCGCGATCATTTCGCATGTGGAATTGTCCTGCGATGACGCGTGCTTTGAGCTGCGTCGCGAGGCGGGGGCGGAGTTTTTTGCGGGGCGTATTCGAGCGCCGGGTGTGCCGGAAAGCGCACTCACGCTGCGAGCGGGGCGGGACAAGATAACGGACGTCCTTCTGGCCGAGTTAAGCCGTGGCGGGCGGCATCCGCTTTATGCCAAAGCGCTCGCGGTTGTGATGCCGCTGTTGGAGCAGTAGTGTAAGGAACTGCCTGATTCAAAGAGTTTCCAGCCCGTCTCGCCGAGTTCGGCGTGCGTTGACGACCGGAGCGGTTCTATTGGGCACAATATGAAATCGCTCCCATACATCCTCCGTGTTTTTTGTCTCCTCTTGGTGTCTGCCGTCGCTGCATTTGGTCATGGCTCGATGGCCAATCCGATCAGTCGTTCCTATGCCGGGTTTTTGGAAAATCCGCAAACCCCGCGTTCCGGTGCCGTGGCAGCCGCCATTCAGGTCGGCGGCACGCAGCCGTTCTACGACTGGCATGAGGTGGCGCGGAACATCCCCGACTATAATTACCAGGCAAATATTCCCGACGGCACGTTGCCGGGAGGAGGGCGCGACAAATACCGGGGGCTTAATCTCGCGCGCACCGATTGGCCGTCGACGCGCGTGGTGCCGGGAAACTACAACTGCGTTTTTTATGCTCCGACGCCGCACGAGCCGAGTTTCTTTCGGGCGTTCATTACGAAGCCCGGATACGACCCTTTGCAACCACTGAAATGGTCGGATCTTGAACCGTTGCCCGGTGCAGAAAATGCAAGACTGGATGGATCGAACTTCCGTTTCAGCGTGAACTTTCCGCAGCGCACGGGGCGGCATTTGCTCTATGTGATCTGGCAACGGATTGATCCGGCGGCGGAGGTTTTCTTTTCGACCAGCGATCTGGATTTTGGGGGCACGGGAGTTCCTCCCGCGCCGACGCCAACACCTGCGCCGACTCCGCAACCGACTCCCACGCCTCAGCCAACTCCAAATCCAACGCCGGGGCCGAACCCGACACCGAGCCCAAGCCCCACGCCGGGGGAATGCCCGAAGATCGGTGGAGTTTGCCAGTGCAATGCAGGTGCGCCGGTTGTCGGTGCGCAGAATACGATCTTTGAAAATAATGAGGTGGTTGTGAGGTTTTGTGTCACGAGCGACTGGGGTTCAGGATTCCAAGGCGACGTGACGATTTTTAATAAGACCACGAACTCATTGAACGAGTGGAGTCTCGCAATGGATATGGATAGGGAGATCGCCTCGATCTACAATGCACGGATCGCGTCGCGCGCCGGGGTTCGCTACAACATCGATGCGGCGACTTTCGTCTGGAATCGCTCGATTCCGGCTCTCGGCAATGTGAAATTTGGGTTCATTGGGTCGCCGGGTCAGCTCACGATGTTGCCGAAAAATGTCGTCTTCAACCGTCTCGGCGGTGTGACGCCCGTGCCAACGCCAAACCCAACGCCAGTGCCCGTGCCGACGCCCGTGCCGACGCCCGTGCCGACGCCCGTGCCGACGCCCGTGCCGACGCCCGTGCCGACGCCCGTGCCGACGCCTGTGCCGACGCCTGTGCCGACGCCTGTGCCGACGCCTGTGCCGACGCCGGGTTCGCCGAATACGACGTTCACTAACAGCCAGGTCACAGTGACGTTCCGTGTGACGACGGACTGGCAGAGTGGATTTGAAACGCAGGTTGAGATCCAGAACCGGACATCGGCTCCGCTGACAAACTGGAGTCTTGGATTTATCTTAGATCGGACGGTCTCGAGCATTTGGAACGCACGGGTGGCCAGCCGTTCGGGGAATTTGCAAACCTTCGATGCCGCCACGGCGGCGTGGAATCGGACGATCCCTGCGGGCGGTCGCATTAGCTTTGGCTTTGTGGCGCAGCCGGGTAATCTGAGGACAGCACCGACGGGATTTCAATTCCAGGCAAACGGCTCGGCTCCGAATCCTACGCCGGTTCCGACCCCGACGCCTGTGCCTAACCCAACACCAACGCCGCAACCGACTCCGGCCGGTCCACGGTTTTCGATTGAAGACGTGAGTGTGACGGAGCCCGGCACGGCGCAGGTGGGGGTGACACTTGCGGCGCCGATGAGCATGGTTGTGGGAGTGACTTTTCAGACCCGCGACGGCACGGCGCGAGCCGGCACGGACTATGTGGGGGCGTCTGGCACGCTGTTGTTCCAGCCCGGTGTGACGCGGATGACAATCCCGATCACGATTCTCGGCGATGGCATAGCGGAGGGATTGGAAACGTTTGCCATTGAGTTGACAACGGCGGCTGGAGCAGCGATAGCCCGGAGCCCGGGCACCGTGTCGATTCGCGATGCGGCGGCCGGGAGCGGGATGTTCAACTATGCCGAGGTCTTGCAGAAGTCGTTCTTTTTCTATGAGGCGCAACGTTCGGGAACGCTTCCGGTGACCAACCGGGTGAAATGGCGCGGGGACTCGGCCTTGGGTGACGGCATTGACGTGGGCGTTGATCTCACGGGTGGCTACTACGATGCCGGCGATCATGTGAAGTTTGCGTTGCCGATGACGGGGTCGATGACGATGCTGGCGTGGGGAGGCATTGAATATGCGGCGGGCTACGCGACGTCCGGTCAGAAGCAGACGATGCTCGACGCAGTGCGTTGGGGGACCGACTGGATCATGAAGGCGAGTCCGACCGATACGGTCTTCTTCGGTCAGGTGGGAAACGGTGGAGCTGACCATTCGTTTTGGGGACCGCCGGAGCTGATGAGAATGGCACGACCTGCGTATCGGATTGATGCCACGAGGCCCGGGACGGAAGTGACGGCAGAGGCGGCAGCTGCTCTGGCGTCGGCTTCGATTTTGTTCAAAGACGAAGATCCTGCGTATTCGCAGCGGCTCCTTGCGAAGGCGCGGAGTTTGTTTGATTTTGCAGATCGTTTTCGTGGCAGTTACACGGCGGCGATTCCAGATGCCGCGAACTATTATAACTCGTATTCAGGTTTCTTGGACGAGTTGGTTTGGGCGGCGGCATGGATGCACCGGGCGACGGGCGAGGCGGCATATCTTCAGAAAGCCGAAACGCTGTTCAGCCAGAACTTTGCCAACGACAGTTTGCGGTGGACGCATTCTTGGGACGGTAAACTGAACGGTGCTGTGGTTTTGCTGGCGCAACTGACAGGCAAGGACATCTACAAAAACGCGGCGTCGCGTTGGTTGGATTACTGGACGGTGGGATCGAGCGGATCGCGTGTGCGATACACTCCCGGCGGCCTCGCTTGGCTTGATCAGTGGGGATCGCTCAGGTATTCCGCAAACACGTCGCTGCTGGCATTCATCTATGCCGACAGGGTGGGAGACGTGGGCACGCGCTACCGGGACTTCGCCCGCCGGCAAATCAACTATATGCTCGGTGATAATCCGAATCGCAGAAGCTTCGTCGTTGGGTTCGGTAACAACCCGCCTCGGAATCCGCATCATCGCGCCGCGCATGGTTCGACAACGAACAATATCAACAGCCCGACGGACAATCGCAACGTGCTCTTCGGCGCTCTCGTGGGAGGCCCGTCGTCGGCGGATGACAATAGCTACGTTGATGATCGGACAAACTATGTCACCAATGAAGTCGCGCTCGACTACAACGCGGCGTTTACTGGAGCGGTGGCTCGGATGTTTACAGAGTTTGGCGGAACGCCGTTGGCAAATTTTCCTCCGGTGACACCTTAGCGCGGGCGATTACTGCTCTGCCACAGTTGGAACGCGGTGTATCAGCGGTAGTCGACGTGCTCAACGCTGTGCGGAGCGAAATTCATTCTGAACAACCTATTCCCGCGATCCCAGGCCACATGCAAAACTCTGAAACCGCCAATTCCGAATCGGTCTTCATTTCCAGTCGAGACGACCAGTGTCCCAAGTGCGGACAGCCCGTGTGCCAAAACGATTACATCACGTTTGGTGACGGCAAACTCCTCTGCGCCCGGTGTGTTGGGATCGACACGCTGGTGTTCCTGGGCTCCGGAGATGTGGCGCTCACCCGCAGGGCAGCTGCACACACAGGAAAGAAGTATCCTGTTTTTAAGTTCAACAGGACGAGGAAACGGAATGAGCGCCAAGGTGTCCTTGTAACTCAGGTAGCGCTCGATCGGGCGAAACTGGAGTGTGAAGCGGACGCCGCGGATCGGGAGAGAAAGCAGGCTGGCGCTGCAAAGCGGCGTGATAAGCAGGATGTCGCCTATCGAGCCACCTTTGCCCGGAGGATTCGAGAACTTTACCCGTCGGCACCCGTCGCCGTTGAAGTGCCAATCGCAGAACATGCCTGCAAAAAATACAGCGGGAGGGTTGGACGCTCAGCCGCAGCGAAAGAACTTTTGGCGCAATATGTTGATCTGGCCGTCCGCGCCCATATTCGGCACGCGCTCACGGCTTATGATCAGATTCTCGCCGGTGAAGGAGATAGAGAGGAAGCGCGAGCGCAAGTCATTGGCAAAGTCAACGAGATCGCTGCTCAGTGGAAATGCGGGCGTTTCAGCACATGAATGATCTGGCCCCCAGCTTACCGTCGGAGGGGTCCGAGCATTTGAGCAAATTGGAAATATCTGGAGAGCCGTGCCGTGGAGGGAGAGGACAA
>JBBRHN010000055.1:0-9953 GCA_038222685.1 Chthoniobacterales bacterium
ATCGACGATCCGAAGGAACGCGAACGGCTGCGCAAAATCCTCAGCGAACTCGACGTCCCGGAAGGCATGGGCGTCATCATGCGCACCGTCGGTGCCGGACAGCGCGCGCGTTACTTTGTCCGCGATCTCGGCCTCCTTCTCGAACAATGGGCCTCCATCCAAAAAGGCCTTGAAGAAAAACAGGCGCCCGCCTGCCTTTTCGAAGAACCCGACCTCATCGACCGCACCGTGCGCGATTTTCTCACGGACGAGATCGACGCCGTCATTGTGGACGATTCCAAAGCCGTCGAACGCATGCAGTCGCTCGTTGGCCAGGTATCCAAGCGTGCCAAAAAATCCATCCAGCACTACACCGGCGCACAGCCCATCTTCGACTGCTTCGGCGTCCAAGCCCAAATCGACACCGCCTTCCACCGCCAAGTCTGGCTGCCCTGCGGCGGCTACATCGTCATCGATGAGACCGAGGCCATGATCGCCGTCGACGTGAATACCGGACGCAACAAAGGCGCCCGCGACATGGAGAAAACCCTCCTCCAAACCAATCTCGAAGCCGCCGACGAAATCGCCCGCCAACTCCGTCTCCGCAACATCGGCGGACTCATTGTCGCCGACTTCATCGACATGAAGAGCCGCAAAGACCAGCAGGCCGTTTATCAGCGCGTCAAGGAGCATCTCAAACGCGACAAGGCCCGCACCCACGTGCTCCCCATCTCCCAGCTCGGTCTCATGGAAATGACCCGCCAGCGCGCCAACGAAAGCCTCGCAAGCGCGATTTTCTCCCCGTGCCCTCACTGCAACGGCAAAGGTATGATCAAGAGCGCCATGACCATGAGTGTCGAACTCCAACGCGAACTCCACGCCGTCATGCGCAAATTCCAGGAGTCCGTCCACGAAATCAAAGTCACCGTGCATCCCGACCTCCTCAACCGCCTCCGCACCGAGGACGAGGAACATCTTATTGAGATCGAACGCCGCTACGCCGGACGCCTCTCCTTCCGCGCCGACCCCACCTTCCACCAGGAAAAATTCATCATCACCAACGGCCTCACCGGCGACGCGCTAAAATCATCCTAAAAACACGGCGCCTGCACACGATCACTCGGGCGACGAGATTCAACGCGGGTTCGTGGCGTGGCTCAAGACGAGCCTTGCGACGAAGACACGCTGGATTTGGCGGTTGCAGAAGAGCGTTGCCCCGAGGGCGCGGGTCAGCGCGCGAACAAGACGCAAGCCGATGCCCGTTCCAGCCGATGCCGCATGTCCACCATCCATCCGGTTGCTGAGCCAAACCACGACACCGTCTTGTCGGAGCGAGTTTCGGGCGGTGAGCCGCACCTGTCCCTTGCCATGGCGCAGCGCATTGCCGAGCAGGTTGTGCAAAATCTGCCGGAGCAGTTCGGGGTCGGAAGTGCAGGCGAGTTCCGGCTGGACGCGCCACTCCAGCGCAATGGAGCGCTCGGCAGCAAGCAGCGTGTAACCTTCCCGCAAATCATCCAACAAGCTCGTCACATTGACCCGGACGCGCTGCACTTCCAGCTTGCCGCCCTCGGCTTTGGCGGCGAGGAGCGAGCACTCCACGAGTTGCGAAAGGCGTCGGATCTGCTCCTGCATTTCCTCGGAAAACTCGACCGGCAGTTCCGGCGCTGCGGACTCCAGCCGCATCCGCAGGAACGTGAGCGGGGTGCGGAGTTCGTGCGCGACGCGTGCGGAAAATTCGGACATCTCATTGTAGGAACGGCCCAACCGTCCCAGCAGGTCATTAATGTGTTGAACGAGCCGCGCCAGCTCCTGATCTTTCTCGGGGACGTGCAAACCGCGCCCGAGGGATTGGGAGTCAAGCGCCGCCAACTCGCGGTTGATTCGCCGAATTGGACGCACGGACTGGAGCGCGATGAGGTAGCCGATGCACGCGCTCACGAGTAGCAACGGAATCCCAATCCAGAGCCAGACCTGCACCAATTCCCCCAGGATGTCCGCGACTTCTTCATCGGTGTAACTGCCGTGGATCACCCACTCGGCAAACTTGGGGTGCGAGCGATCCCATCGATCCTTGCGCAGTTCTTCATCCAGATGATGGTGCGCGCTCAGAAGCAGCACACCGGCCAGCGCCAGGACAGAGATCGCAAACCAACTGGCGACCTTCAGGCGGAAGTTCAAACGCCTTCCTCCCTCAGGGCAAAGCCAATGCCGCGCAGCGTGTGGATGAGCGGACGACAGCCCGGCAGATCCACCTTCTTGCGAAGGTAGTTCACATATACGTTGAGCACATTAGTCCCGGAATCGAAGTGCTGATCCCACACGCGCTCGACTAGAGTCGTTTTTGAAAGCGGACGCGGCGAGGCTTCGGCAAGCGCTTCGAGCAGGGCGAATTCTCGATTGGTCAGCGCGATCTCCTGCCCCGCGCGGCGGGCCACCCGTCCGCGAAGGTCGATCTCCAAGTCTGCCACGCGCAGCACCGTCTCCATCTCGGGGCGCGCCCGACGCTGCAAGGCCCGGAGCCGGGCCAGCAATTCCTCCGTGGAAAATGGCTTCACAATGTAATCGTCCGCGCCGGCATCGAGGCCGCTCACCTTATCGCGGATTTCACCCCGCGCTGTCGCCAGCAGAATCGGGAACGCGCAACCGGCGGCCCGCGCCGCGCGGGTCACGCTCACGCCGTCGCGGCCCGGCATGGTGATATCGAGCACCGCCGCGTCATACGGATGCTCCTTCAGCGACCAGAGCGCTTCCTCGCCGTCGCCCGCTTCGTCAACGGCGTGCCCGGCAGCTTGCAAGGCCTTAACGACATGAGAGCGGAGTTTGGAATCGTCTTCTGCAACGAGTATGCGCATGCTTGAATGCTATCTGAACCGCTGCGACGAAGCGAGGAGATGGATTTTTGGATCAAACGATCGTTTCTAGTCGTCTTTCTCGGGCGAACTGGCTCTGCCGTTCTCTGGAGCGGCCGTCGCACTGCTTGTGGCAGTATTGACGCCGACGCCGTATTTGTAAACGAGCTGGCCGCCGTAGTGGCCGGTCTCGGCAACGCAATAGCTGGCTCCGAGCGCTGCCACCGCCGTGGCGACTGATAATACACGCGCCGGGATGGCAAACCGCGAAACGCTCACCGCACCGATCGCGAGGATGGCAGCAAGGACGGCAGCATTTCGGGTCCGCTCGCCCCACTCCTCATGCTGTTCGAGAACTTGCTCAGCCTGCGGGGAAAGCTCCCCTGCGAGTTCCGCTTCGTTGCCGCCGGTCCATGTCGCGACCACACCGCCGAGCGAGCCTGCAAGAAGCAGGCCAGCCGCCAGCCACGGCAGATGCCAACGATGGATAAAGATGGCTGCTATGGCCATCACCGTCCCGATAAGAATCAGGACGATGGGGAAATGAACGATTGCCGGATGAAGCGGGCTGGGAATGGTAAACATAGAAATGGTCCTTAGCTCATCTTCTTATATTCGTCGCGGCTCTTGCGGCAAGATGGGCATTTCTTCGCTGGCAACTCTGTCAACGTCATCCCACAGATCTGACAGACATAATAGTCCGCCGGCTCATTCTTGCCGAGCGTGTCGAGGGCAAGTTGATAGAGCGTGGCATGCTCTTTTTCCGCCGCCAAGGCAAACTCCAGCGTGCGGATAGCGGGGCGGGCATCGTCCGCTTTCGCGACAGCCAGATACTCGGGATACATCGTGTCGCGTTCGTAGGTCTCGCCTTTGATCGCCGCTTTCAGGTTGTCGGATGTCGCTCCGGGCTCGACCGCATCGAGTTGGAATGTTGCGAGCGTTCCCCCGAGGTCGAGGATGGCCTGCTTGTGCGTGTCGCGGTGAATAGCCTCCGCTGCGGAAGCCGCGCGGAAGAGCTTAGCCACTTGTGCGAAGCCCTCGGAATCAGCCTTCGCCGCAAACTTCGCGTAACGGTTGCTCGCGTTGGATTCGCCCTGAAAGGCAGTGTTGAGGTTCTTGAGCGTTGGTTCGGAGACCTCCGCTTGGGATGCCATGGGAAACAGCATGGCCGCGGCGAGAGTCACAATGGATAGGATTGTAATTTTCATAACGACGCCAACCTAATAGCCCAAGATTAGAAGCACGGAGGAGCGGGCGTTAGAAATTTCTAATCCAAAAAACGTTGCTCGAAGTTAAATGAGGCGCTTCTTTCGCTGTTTCCGATATTCATCCACGCCCGGCGAGTTGGGCAGACGAGGGAGTGATCACAGACTTCCCGCCTCGCTCTCAATCAAAAATTGAAAATCCGAGGCCTTGAGTCCGGTGGATCCATCCTCCTTCGATTTCGTCCCGGCATCAAGAACCGCCGCGAACAAAGCCTGCTTGCGCTGCTTGAGAGCCATCATTTTTTCCTCGACTGTGTGCCTCATCAGTAGGCGTTGCACATAGACACTGCTGCGTTGTCCAATGCGATGCACGCGGTCGCTCGCCTGATTCTCCACAGCAGGATTCCACCACGGATCGAGGTGGTAAACGTAGCTGGCCCGCGTGAGATTGAGCCCCGACCCTCCCGTTTTCATGCTGATGAGAAAGATGCCCGGTGCTTCGCCCGATTGAAAGGTCTTCACCAGGTTTTTCCGCTGCGCCATCGGCGTCGAACCATCCATGCGAATAAACGGCAAACCGGCCGCCCCGAGCGCGGCAGCCGTAAGATCCAGAGCTTTTATAAACTGGGAAAACACCAGTGCCGCGTGCCCCTCCGCCGCCAACTCACCCAATTGCCCGACCAAAAACTCGATCTTCGGAGAGTCCGAAGCCAACTCCCCCGAGAGCATCGCCGGAGCAATGCAAATCTGCCGCAGCTTCATCAACGCTGCCAGCGCGACGATGCCTGCTTGCTGCGCGGGACGGTCTTCGTAAGCCGCGAGGACCTCGGCCCGAACCGCTCCCACCGCGCGCGTATAACATTCCCGCTGCGCCTCGCTTAGGGCAAAATAGGCGTCCGACTCCACTTTGGCCGGGAGCTCCGCGAGGATTTTTTCTTTCGTGCGCCGCAGTAAAAACGGACGCGCCCGTTCCAGCACGGGAAGCCCGATCTCGTGCTTGCGCAGAAACTCCAATCGACTCCCGAAAATGCCCGGCACCGCCGCCTCCATAATGCTGTGGAACTCGCCGACGTTGTTCTCGAGAGGTGTCCCCGTCAGGCAGAGGCGAAACTTTGCCTGCAACTTTGCCGCGGATCGTGCTCTTGCAGCGGCAAAGTTCTTGATCGTCTGCGCTTCGTCGAAAATCGCGATATCGAAGGGTATGTTCGCGAGCGCTTCAATGTCGCGACGCACCAACTCGTAGGTCGTCATCACAATGTCTGCTCCCGAGAAATCCCTTGATCGTTCGGCACCCGTGTATTCATGGATTTTCAAGGCCGGCGCAAATTTCGCCACCTCGCTCTGCCAGTTGAAGAGAAGAGTCGGCGGCAGCACGAGCAAGTGCGGACGCGGGTCTGCCGGGTTTTGTCGCGCCAGAGTGCCCTCCTTGATCGCCAGCAGAAGAGCCACGGTCTGGAGCGTTTTTCCCAGCCCCATGTCGTCGGCCAGACACGCTCCGAACCGGTGGCGATAAAGAAAACACAACCAGTCGAATCCATGCCGCTGGTATTCCCGCAAGTCCGCCAGCAGCCCTTTCGGCAGCGGATGCGCGGGAATGGCTTCGAGATTCTGGAGCGAGTCCACCACCGTCGCCAACTCGGACGGCATCTCGCACCCGACGCCGCGATGCCGCAACGCCAGCCAGTCAAACAACCGCAACCTTGGCACTCTCAAAGTCTCTTCCCCGGACAGTTCGTCCAACTCGCGCAGCACCGAAAGCGACTCGGCATCGACCGCCACGACCGTCTCTTTATCAACCCGGAGATAGCCGCTCAGCAAAATGCTCTGCCACTGACTGCGCGGGATCGTAAGAGCGCCGGCACGCGCCTCGGGATGCAATTCAAACCAATCGATCTGCCCATTGCCCAATACCCGAAAGTTCAACGAGAGTTTTTCGATGCGCGGCGTGGATTCATCGAGTCGAAGCTCCACGCCGAATTCCTCCGCCGCCGCAGCGAGCGCCGAGAGGTTTGAAAAAAATCGAAGCGCGTCGATTTCCAACACGAAGTCCCGGCTCCGCAGCAAATCCTCCGCGGCGAAGGCCCGTTGGAACACGGCCATCGTCCCGGCCAGCGCGCCTCCTGCTCCGCTGCACACCTGCCACGGATTTTCTTCCGATCCCGGCAAGCACACGAGATGCCGCTCGTCCAAGCCGCGCGAAACCTTCAGCACATGCCGCAGACAGCGCACGGCATCATCGCCATGCATTGCCCGGCTCGTGAACGCCACATCATTGGCAACCTCCTCCCACAGGCGGGATTTCTCCTCCTTGCACAACGCCAGTTCGACCAAGCGCGCCACAAGCTGGCGGCGTCGGCTCTGGCTCTTCACAAGCAACGCGAAAGGCCCGTCCACGAAGAGCCCCTCAATGGCCGCCGCCAACCCCTCATGCATCGGCAATTCCTCCCCGGATGCCCTCACGGCCCGCAACCTCACCAGAACATGCTGGCCCTGCGTCACGGCATCAATGCGCCCCTTGCAATCGATCTCTTTCGCCTCCACCACCTGCCCGCGAGCATTCATCAGTGCCCACGTTGAAGGGACTGGATCAGGGAAACGCATTCGAAACGTCCCGGCATTCACCTCACCGTGTTGCTCGCACCGACTCCACGCCTCGATCTGTGCCACCCGCGCGAGCATTTTCGCCGCGGGCAACAAAACCAAACCGTAGCCGAGATCCACAAACGGATCCCTCGCGACTCCCTCCTCATCAAAGACCGCGCGCCGAACAAGCACGCGCCCATTCTTCACTTCAAACTGCGTGCGCCCGCCCAGCATGCCGACCTGCACCTTTGAGAGCCTCCCGGCCCACGAGAGCGAACGCACTTCGATATCGACGCCCGACTTCTCCACCCACGCGAGCAACGCCTCCGCCACGCGCTCAGGCTCCCGCGACTGCCATACAAGCCATTCCATCCCGGCAATCGGGCCCTCGCTCCGCCACAAGTTGTCGCGACGCCCATTGTCGTAATCGATCTCAAACCGCTGCCCCGGCGTGCTCTCCGAAAAAACCACCCGCGCCCTCTCCTCGCGCTCTTTGGGTGCCTTTAACTCGCGCCGCAACTGCTCGAGGAGTTTCTCCGGCAGGTCGACCTGGTGAAACTTCGCGCCCGCCAGCACACGCACAACCGTCATCACCACCGCCAGGGAAAGACGCTTCTCCGAACTCGTCGGCGGCTTCATCGACATGCGCAACTCGCCGTTCTCCGCCGAAAGAATCACCGCCGTAGGCTCCGCTATGTCCAATTGCGCCTCCAGCAACCGCCCGCTTGCCCCCCACCGAAACCGCGTGACCACCCGCTGCGAATACGCCGTTGCCGCCGACGCGATCTCTGCACGATTTCCCATCGTGTAAATCACGTTCGGCTTCAGTGCCTGAAGAATTGCCAACAACGGCGGTGCCCCATTTTTTGTGTCCTCAATTGACATGCAGCTTCGGAGTCTCTCCCGTCTTCTTTGAAAAACGAGGGTTTTCCCGCTGAATTGCGTTGCCACCCCGGAAGGCCTTCTCTAGGAGACTCACCTATGGCGGACTTCATCGATTTCTTTCTTCACGCGGAGCGGCACCTGACTTGGATTATCCAAAACTACGGCGTCTGGATCTACGCGCTCCTCTTCGCGATTGTGTTTTGCGAAACAGGGCTCGTGGTCACACCGTTTTTGCCGGGAGATTCCCTCCTCTTCGCCGTCGGGGCTCTGGCCGCCCAGAGCTTGCTCGACTGGAAAATCATTCTCCCGCTTCTCCTCGTCGCGGCCATCATCGGCGACTCGGTCAATTACGCGATTGGAAAATGGTTCGGCCCGAAAGTCTTTCACTACGAATCCAGTCGCTTCTTCAAAAAAGATTATCTCCTCAAAGCCCGTGCGTTTTACGAAAAATACGGAGGCCGCGCAATCATCCTCGCCCGTTTCGTGCCCATCGTCCGCACGTTTGCGCCCTTCGTCGCCGGGATTGGCTCGATGAACTACGCAAAGTTTTTTCTCTACAACGTCACCGGTGCCGTCGTCTGGGTCGGCCTCTTCCTCGGAGCCGGATACTTCTTCGGAGCACTTCCGTTCGTCCAGAAAAACATGAAAGTCGTCATTCTCGGCATCATCATCGTTTCCGTTCTCCCCATTGCGTGGGAATTTTTCAAGGCCCGCTCGGAGTCCCGTAAATCCTGATCGTCGAGAAAAGCGGGCGTGCTTAATGGGTTGGCACGCGGATTGCTTATGGTTCTCCGCCGGCGGATCCCGTTGGCGAATTAAACCAAACACAAACATACACACACCCATGTTGAGAACCAAACCCATCCTTTCAACCATGACCGCAATCCTCATTGCGGCCACCGCGTTGATACCAATAACAACCGTTTTCGCCCAGGAAGCAATGACGGTCATCGAGGAATCCACAGCGACTGCAGTCGTCGCCGCCGACGCGGCACCGGCCGAGGAAGCTGCCCCGGCAGACGCAGGCCCTTCCATTGAATTGTTCACCACGAACAACCTCTGGATGATGATCGCCGCAGCGCTGGTTTTCGTCATGCACCTCGGCTTCGCCTGTGTGGAATCCGGTCTCTGCCGCGCCAAGAACACGGTTAACATTCTCTTCAAGAACTCGTTAATCCCCTGCATCGGCCTGATTACCTATGCCTTTGTCGGATTCAACCTCATGTATCCAGGCTTTGCCGACACGGATTCGCAGTTCTGGTTCAAGTTTGCCGGATTCGGCATCGCGACGGACGCTGCGGGGGTTACCTCAGCCTACAACGTGGGTTACACCTACTGGACCGATTTCTTGTTCCAAGCAATGTTCGCTGCCACGGCCGCAACGATCATCTCCGGCGCTGTCGCTGAGCGCATTAAACTCGGCTCCTTTCTCATTTTCGCAACGATCTTCGTCGCGATCGCCTACCCGATCGCCGGATCATGGAAATGGGGCAACGGCTGGCTCAACCGCATGGAAGTTCCTTTCTATGACTTCGCCGGTTCCACGCTCGTCCACGCTGTCGGCGGCTGGGGTGCGCTCGCGGGTGTGATCATCCTCGGACCTCGTCTCGGAAAATTTCTGGCAGACGGCAGGATTAAGCCGATCCTCGGCCACAGCATGCCCCTCGCTACGATCGGCGTGTTCCTTCTCTGGCTCGGATGGTTCGGTTTCAACGGCGGCTCCGTCCTTTCTGCGGACCCGGGGCTCGTGTCCTTGACGCTCGTTACGACGGCTCTCGCGGCCTCGGCCGGAGCAGTTGGTGCCATGGCGATCTCATGGATCGTCCTCAAGAAGCCCGACCTTTCGATGACCCTGAACGGCATTCTCGCCGGTCTCGTGGGAATCACCGCCGGGGCGGATCAGATGGACATGAATTCGGCGCTGATCATTGGTTTGGTAGCCGGTCTGTTGGTCGTTCTTTCGGTCATCATGTTTGACAAGCTGAAGCTCGACGATCCCGTGGGCGCCCTCTCCGTTCACTTGGTCTGCGGAATTTGGGGAACACTCGCGGTCGGTCTTCTGGGAGCTAAAGCAGGAATGCCGCAACTCATCAGTCAGTTCATCGGTGTTGCCGCCTACGGGGTGTTCACCTTCATCTTTGCCTTCGTTCTGTTCTTAATCATCAAATTGGTGATGGGTCTCCGTGTGAGCGAGGAAGAAGAGCGCGGCGGTCTCGATCTCGGAGAGCACGGTCAAGAAGCCTACCCGGACTTCCAGCCCGACAACGAGCGTCTGGCCTAATCACGCAACCTAACTAAAAGACTCAAAACTATGAAAAAAGTCGAAGCCATCATCAAGCCGTTCAAACTCGAAGAAGTAAAAGACGCGCTCGCGGACCTCGGGATCGAGGGAATGACCGTGAGCGAAGTCAAAGGGTTCGGACGTCAAAAAGGTCACACAGAAATCTACCGT
>JBBRHN010000056.1:0-9940 GCA_038222685.1 Chthoniobacterales bacterium
TGTCCGGGTCTTTTCCGATCTTATGGCCATCCGCCAGCCTTCCCGGCGGCTGATCATCATCAATCGCGGGATCGGTGGAAACAACATCGTTGATCTGAAAAATCGTTGGACCGATCACCTGCTGGCGCATCGGCCCGATCAACTTGTGGTCAAGATCGGTATCAACGATTGCACTCAGATCCATCGCGATCCCGCGAATGTCGAAACACTGGGGCCGGAGGCGTTTGCAAAAAACTACGATGACCTCATGACTCTGACGCGCGAGGAGTTGCCCGCCACGCGCATCCTGCTGCTTTCGCCCTTTTATGCGAGCCACGATGCGCGACCCGATTCCAACCGTGGCCGCATGGCGGCGAAGATTCCCGAATATGTCGCCGCGGTGCGAGAAACGGCGGCGCGGCATAAGGTGGAATTTCTCGATCTCCATGCGGCCGTGCAGAATCTGATCAGGGAAATGGCGCCCGATGCCTTTGCCGACGATGCGATTCATCCCACCACCGCAGGAATTCTTTTTATCGCGGAACAGGTTTATGCCGCGCTGGAATGACTAAATCGAACACGGCGGAGATCGACGCAGGCGCTTGGAAAACATTCAACCTGCTTTCAACAGCATCCCGAGCCTTTGCCGGGGCTCGATGCCAATCCCCCCTCGCTAGAATCCGACACCCCTCCCGGTAACGATTCTCTGTCTGTAACCGCGCAAATGGTGCTCGACCGGTCAGCCTCCCGCATCCCATAGTGCCGAATTAACATGAAGAATCATGATAGGGCATCGTTTTTCGCCATCGCGCGGTGAGCACGAGCGGGGATTTTTTACAGTGGAGCGAGCCGAAGGAAATCCTGACCCCGGACGCGCAAGATCCCGCCGATTTGCAATGGTATAACAACACGGGATTTGTTTGCGGAAGCCAGTATCATGGTTTGATCGAAGCTTATTACCCGGCGACGACCGACACAATCGACATTCAACTGATCCGCAGCCGCGACGGGACGAATTGGGAGCGGTGTTTTGACCGGTCGCCTTTCATTGCCAACGGGGAGTTTGACCGGGAATGGGACTGGGGATGCATTTACGTGGCCGGTTCACCGCCCGTGCGCGTGGGGGATGAGTTGTATTTTTATTATAGCGGATTCGGCATGCGCCATGAGACGCCGTATAAGCTTACCGTGCCTAAGCGTAACAACCCGAGTTGCCGCGGCATCGGGCTGGCAACGCTACGTCTGGACGGGTTTGTTTCGCTGCATTCGGGTTCCGCTGGAGGCCGCGTTCTGACCGCGCTCGTGCGGATCGAAGGCGACAGCCTCCAGGTCAATGCGCAGTGCCGGGGCGAATTGCGGGTGCAGATATTGGACGAGCACCAGCGGCCGATTTCGGGATTTGCCGTAGAGGAACGCCAGGCTTTGACGCGCGACTCGGTCAGTTCGACCGTAAAATGGAAGGGCAGCTCGTTGTCGTCCCTGCGGGGAAAATCCGTGCATTTGCACTTCCAGCTTCAGGACGTTGACCTTTATTCGTATTGGAGTATTTGAATCGGGCACCACTCAAATGAATTATCGAATTTTAGGCCGCACAGGACTCCGCGTCTCCCCGCTTTGCCTGGGAACAATGACCTTTGGCAATGAGGCTGACGAGGAAACGGCGGCGGCGATTTTCAAGCAATGCCGCGACCGGGGGCTCAACTTCATCGACACGGCGGATGTTTACGCGAAGGGAAGAACCGAGGAAATCGTGGGCGGTCTTCTCAAGGATTGCCGCGATGAATGGATCGTCTGCTCCAAGTTTCAAGGCCGCACCGGCGCCGGACCGAACGACCGCGGAGGGTCCCGCCGTCATGTGACACGGGCAATCGAACACACCCTGCGCCGACTACAAACCGACCGAATCGAGTTTTATTTTTTGCACAATTTCGATCCGTTCACGCCGCTGGAAGAAACGCTTTCCGCCATGGACGATCTCGTCCGGCAGGGGAAGATACTGCATCTGGGCATCAGCAACGCCGCCGCCTGGCAGGTGATGAAAGGTCTGGGTATCTCGCAGAACCGCGGTTTGGCGCGGTTTGAATGCCTGCAGCCGATGTATAATCTGGTGAAACGACAGGCCGAAGTGGAAATCCTCCCCATGGCGGAATCCGAACAACTTGGCGTCATAGCCTACAGTCCGCTGGGCGCGGGCCTGCTCACCGGGAAATACCAATCCGATCCGGCCGCGCCGGGCCGGATCGTGAATAACAAGTTCTATGCGGCCCGATACGCCGAAGCGGCTTATCACGATTCCGCCCGGCGTTTTGTCGCATTCTGCGCGGAGCGGGAATGGAACCCGGCGACCGTGGCAGTGGCTTGGGCGGCCTCTCACCCCGGCATTACCGCGCCGATTGTGGGCGCACGTTCTGCCGCGCAGGCTGACGCTGCCCTGAACGCGATGGACTTTGCCATGACCCCCGCGCTGCGTGGCGAAATTTCGGCGCTTTCCCCGGAGCCGCCTCTGGCCACCGACCGCCGCGACGAACAAGCCGGACTCTTTCTTCACTAATCCCGCTCGCACTTGCTGCGTCAGAAGGATTCGCGATCCTGATCACAAGCGCCGCCTGACCGCAGAATCCGGCGGGTATTAAAACCCCAGTCGGGAAGCACTACGGCAGGAGGCGGGATCGCCTTCCCGGTTAATGAACGTCTTGTCATAAGCGAGTTCGTCAACGAGGCGGCTCTGCGCACTGCGAAAGTGAAATTGCAAAGCCCGGCGCTGTTCCAGGGATCGGTTGGGGGGCGTTTCGTGGGGCAGCAGGCCATGAAAAAACATCGCTCCCCCCGCAGGGATGGGCACGGCCACGGCGCGATCAACGTTCAGAAGCACTGGGTCAATTTCACAGTCCACCCCGTGATGATGCCGCACCGCTCCTTCGCGGTGGGCACCGGGGATCACATGCATGCAGCCGTTTTCGACTCCCGCGTCGTCCAAGGCGATCCAGACGCCGAGGGTGGCGTCGAGCGGCATAACCAAAAAATAGGCGCCGTCCTGATGCCAAGGTTTTTCGCTGCCAATGAAAGGCGGCTTGACCAAGGCCATTTCCTGAAAGGGAAGGGGATCCGGGCCCAGCAAACCCTCCACCACGGCGCGCAGGGCGCTTCCCGCTCCCAGCATGCGGGGAAAAACTTCGGCTTCGCCGCTGAAACTCCAGTATTTCCGCACCTTCGTCGCGATTTCGGCCAGCGGACGTCCGGCAGGATCATAGTTTGCTTCGAGATGCATGGCAGTGCGCCCGCCGCGTCGGCTGGACCGGGCGCCCTCAGTGTTCATCTTTGAGGCCGGTTGCGGGGGAATGTAGTCCTTGTGGGGATCCGTGACCAAATCGTGCGTCAAGGCAGCGAGTGCCTCGCGAGCCTCCACAACATCCGCCTCGGAAAGAACGTCGGAAAATGTGAGATAGCCATCCTCCCGAAATTGCCTTTTATGATCATTTGTGAGACTGCGGGCACAGCGCGGCAAGGAAACGAAAGGGGATTCGCAAAGGGCATTCATGGTGCCTGAAACGCCACCAAAGATCTCCGGAGATGATTTACCCAGAGCGGCACACGAACCAAAGAATCCCCTGGTTGTTTTCGCCTGCCACTTCGAATTGCTTAGCCCGGGGAGATATCAGAACGAAGTCCTGAGCGGCGTCTGCAGCGAAACGCTTCGGCGGGATGTTTTCTTCTTTCACCGTTAATTCCGTCGCGTAGCGGGAGCGACGCCAAGATCCGTCCGCCTCGGCACTAGCGTTCCCTTCTTATTGGAATGATGGCCGCAACTGATGGCGAAAAAATTAAAGCGGCGCGCGCATCATCAATTCATTGAATTCCGGGGAGCTCAGGGAGGGGTAAGCGTCGTGATAAGTTTCGGGCCCGGATAGGGGCAGTTCAATTCCAGATAAGAAAGCGCTCCAGGCTGGGCAACGGCACGAACCTGATATAGAGCGGAGGCATCACGGAGAATTTTCAACGCACTGGGATTGGAAAATCCCAACATCAACACTGATCCCGTGCCTACTGTTTGGTGGAGAACCCAATAAAGGGGAGAGCGGGTGACGAGACTCGAACTCGCGACATCAACCTTGGCAAGGTTGCACTCTACCAACTGAGTTACACCCGCGCGAGACAAAGAGAAATAATGGGAAGGGCGGGCGACGTCAACTCAAAGTTTCGCGAGTTTGGTTTTCATTGTCGCGAGCGCTGACAAGGCTTCTCCGACGGAATCGGCGAGTAGGCAGACGTGGCCCATTTTTCGGCCCGGGCGGGGGGTGGATTTTCCGTAGAGGTGGAGTTTGGCACGGGGGTCGGAGAGGATGACGTTCCAGTCAGGCTCTCCATTGGCCCAGAGGTCGCCGAGGAGATTCCACATCACGACGGGCTGGAGCAGGCGAGGGGAGCCGAGGGGAAGACCGCAGACGGCGCGGAGTTGTTGTTCGAACTGGCTGGTGACGCAGGCGTCGAAGGTGAAGTGGCCGGAGTTGTGCGGGCGGGGCGCGAGCTCATTGACGAGGAGTTGGCCGTCGGCGGTGAGAAACATTTCGACAGCGAGGAGACCGACGACATCGAGGCGACGCGTGATTTCGCAGGCCAGCGTGCGTGAGGCTTCGAGAACGGTCGTGGGAAAACGGCCAGGCACAATCGAGAGGTCGAGAATGTGATGCGTGTGGTGATTTTCGGAAGCTGGAAATGCAACGATCTCGCCAGTGACGCCACGGGCGCAAATGACGGAAAGTTCGAGTTCGAAGGGGATCCATTTTTCGAGAACGCCTCGCGGGGCGTCGAATCGCGACCAGACCTCGGCGGGATTCTCGCTGCCATTGAGTTTGATTTGTCCTTTGCCGTCGTATCCGAAATCCGCTGTTTTTAAGACGCAGGGGAAACCGATTTCTGTGAGCGCGGCGGCCAGCGTCTCGGGGGAATCTACGACGCGGAACGGCGCGCACGGGAAGCCGTTTTTGTAGAGGAAGAATTTTTCGCGTTCGCGATTTTGGCAGATGTGGAGCACCTCGCCGCGCGGGCGCACCGGGCGGCGGGCGGCGACCCACTCGATGGCTTCGATTGGGATGTTTTCAAACTCGAAAGAAACGACATCGACGGCGTCGGTGAACGCCTCAATTGCAGCGCGGTTCGAATACGCGGCGTTGACCTCGACATCGCAGATTTGGCCTGCGGGGCCGTCGGGCTGGGGATCGAAGGCGTGAACGCGGTAACCCATGCGGCGTGCGGCGATGGCGAGCATTCGTCCAAGTTGACCACCGCCGAGAACGCCGATGATGCTGCCCGGTGCGATGGATTTGGTTTCCGTCGCCGTGGGAATCACGTTAAGAGGTTGAAGATTGTCCGTCATGGCTGATCGATTCGTTTACATTCTGGCCGCTGGTATTGTGGGCCTCGTGCGCCGCATGCCGCTGTCCGTTTGCTTTGTTGTGGGACGTGTGGTGGGCGCGCTGATGTGGCTCATCCTGCCCGGCTATCGCCGCCTCGCAAGGGAAAATCTCGCTTTGGCGTATGGAGAGGAATTGTCTGCCGCCCAAATCCGCGCGCTGACGTTCCGACATTTTATGACCGTGGGAGCGAATGCGGTTTGCGCGTTCAAAATTCCGGCCCTTTCGCAGGAGCAGATTCGTCAAATCGCGGAGATTAAAAATCTGGATCGCATTCGCGAGAGCATCGCGGCGGGCAGGCCGGTCGTCCTTGCGATCAATCACATTGGGAATTGGGAGCTCTACGCGCAATTGGTGTTTGAAGTGCCCGAGGCGCATTTCGGCACGGTCTATCAGGCGTTGCGAAATCCACTCGTGGATGATTTGGTGAACCGCGACAGGCGTCGGCTTGGTGTGGCGACGTTTGATCGCAAGCGGGGCTTCAATGCCGCCATCGCGATGCTCCGCGAGCCGGGAATCGTGGGTGTTCTCGTCGATCAGCATGCGGGCGACGGCGGAATGTGGGCGCCTTTTTTTGGCCGCCTCGCCTCGACGTCCACGTTGGCGGCGGCGTTGGCTCTGCGCACGAATGCCACGGTTTTGCCGGTGGCCATTTACACGGCGGGTTTTGCGAAGTGGCGCGTTGAGGTCAGCGAGGCGATTCCGTGGGAACCGGGCAAATCCGAACAACTCACGGCTGATCTCAATCTCGCCCTCGAAAGGCAAATCCGCATCTCGCCGGCGGATTGGTTCTGGGTCCACAACCGCTGGAAAATGCCGTGGCCGAATTTCCTCTGTGCATCGGCCAAGCGGGGCGTTTACGTGCCGCCGGATGCCTCGACAATGCGCCCTTTTCGTATCGTCGTGCGCTCGCCGAACTGGCTGGGCGATGCCGTGATGTCGGCGAGGTCGGCGCGGGCCTTCAAAACAGGCCGCCCTGATGCGCAACTCGCGATCCTGTGTCCGGCGAAGCTTGCGGATTTTTGGAAACGCCTGCCGGAAGTCGACGAGGTGATTTCGTTTGAGAAAGAAGAATCGTTTTTCTCCGTTGCGAAAAAACTTCGCGGACGTTTCGACGTGGCTGTTCTTTTCCCGAACTCGCTTCGCGCCGCGCTGGAAGCCTGGCTGGCTGGCATCCCCCGGCGGGTGGGTTTTCGCGGGCACTCGCGCGCGTTTTTTCTCAATCAAATCATTCCCGAACCGAAGCAGAAACCGCGTCAGCCCGAGCACCATGTTGATCGTTACTGGCGCATCGCCGTGCGGTGCGGCGCAGTGGAGTCCGACGCGCAACTGCCAGTGTGGACGCGTGGCGAGGGGCGAGTTCGCTTTGGGATTTGCCCTGGCGCGGAGTTTGGTTCCGCCAAACGCTGGCCGGTCGAACGGTTTCGGGAAGTGGTTTCGGCGGTGAACGCTCAGCTTGATTGCGAGTGGATCGTCGTGGGCACGACCGCCGACTCCGCCCTCGCCGCCGAATTGACCTCGGGCTTCGCGAATGTCAGCGACCTCACGGGTAAAACGACACTCGACGAGTTGATGCAAACCTTGCGCGGTCTGCGTGCACTAGTAACCAACGACACTGGAACAATGCACCTCGCGGACTTTCTCGGCGTTCCGCTGGTCGCGATTTTTGGATCGACCGAGCCTGCCCTCACCGGGCCGCGTGGCCTCAGATCGCGAGTCATTCGCCAGCAGGTCGAGTGCAGCCCGTGCTTCCTCCGAGAGTGCCCCATTGACTTTCGCTGCATGCGCGAGGTGACAACGGAAGCTGTTGTGGAAGAGTTGCTCTCGGTTGCGTCGTAACTACCCGCCCCAGCGTGCACCTTCGCTGAGTGCCGGCACCCAGCCGCGGGTGTGGCCGTAAGCATAGTTGGTTTTTCCGACGGCACCGATCATCTTTTTGCCAGTGGCCGCGCGCCATTTTTTGCTCATGCTCTCGCCCGTATGGCAGCCCCAGCTCTTGACGAACGCGTCTTTAGTGAAGATGCCGCGTTTGATTTTGAAGAGCTCGTCCTCGTGCAGCCAGCTTTTTGAACCGCTGTCGATTTCGTTGCTATAGTCGAACATGAAACACGCGCGGTTCGAGTGACCGTAAAACTCAAAATTGGCGACCTTGACCTGGGCGCGCGGCTGGCCGGCGTTCAGGTAGTTGATCACGGCGGAGCCGTCGTCGAACCAGACGAGTTTGACGTTGAATTTATCGCGAACGGAATTGATGTTGCCGATGAGGTCGGCTTGATCTTGTCGTGTGGCACGGCGCAAATAGCTGGGCCGGTGGACGAGCCATGTGATGAGTGCATCGGGGCCTTGTTGTTTGCGAATCTCGTCGATGCGGACACGGGCCGAGCGGACAAAATTTCCCCACCAGCGATCGTGCGGCTCGGCTTTGAATTTTTCCCACTCGATGAGAGACGGCCCGCCGCTCACAATAATGTATTCTTTTTGCGCCGCCGCCGAGGCCGAAGCCACGCCAGCAAGAAGGAAAATCAACAAGAGCCGCATCATTCCCTCAACATTGGCACGCGGGCGAGAAGTTCAAGCACATTCGGCTGGCGGAGTGTCGGAAAACTCGACAAAGTTCCCGCCATGCCACCCGATCCTTCTGTCTTTGAAAAACTCGGCAGCTTCTACCTCGGACGCTCTGTTGAGGACGAAACTCCGCTCCTCTACGACTCGCGTGATTTGGTGACGCACGCGGTTTGCGTCGGGATGACTGGCAGTGGAAAAACGGGGCTGTGCCTCGCATTGCTCGAAGAAGCGGCGATGGACGGCATCCCGGCCATCATCATTGATCCGAAGGGCGATCTCGGGAATTTGTTGCTGACGTTTCCTGAGTTACGGGCAGAGGATTTTCGTCCTTGGATCGTTGAGGAGGATGCGGTTCGGAAAGGATTGGAGCCCGACGCGTGGGCGGCGAAACAGGCGGAGACATGGCGCGAGGGACTCGCGTCTTGGGGCCAGTCCGGCGAGCGCATCCGAGCGATGCGGGCCAAAGCTGACTTTGCCATTTACACGCCGGGCAGCACGGCGGGGATTCCTGTCAATTTGATCGACGCGTTTCATGCTCCCGAAGGCGCGGACGAAGAGGCACTCGCCGAGCACGCTCAAACCTCCGTGGCGGGGCTTCTCGGCTTGCTTGGAATGAACGCTGATCCCTCAAAGAGCCGCGAGGGGGCGTTTCTGTCTGCGTTGCTCATGGAAGAATGGAAGGCCGGGCGCTCGGTCGATCTTGCGGGGCTCATTACAAAAATCCAAAAGCCGCCCTTCGACAAAGTTGGCGTTCTGGATTTGGAATCGTTTTTTCCGGCAAAGGATCGCTTCGCGATGGTGCTCTCTCTCAACACGCTGCTCTCCTCGCCGAGCTTCGCGCTTTGGCAAAAAGGCGAGCCGCTCGACATCGCGAAGTTCCTTTACACAAGTGACGGACGTCCGCGCCACGCGATCTTCTCCATCGCGCACCTCGACGACGCACAACGCATGTTTTTTGTATCGATCCTGCTCAACGAAGTCGTCGCATGGATGCGGCGTCAGAGCGGCACGACCAGTCTCCGCGCGCTGGTTTACATGGACGAGATTTTCGGATATTTCCCTCCCGTCGCAAATCCGCCTTCGAAGCTCCCCCTGCTCACGCTTCTCAAACAGGCCCGCGCATTTGGTGTCGGCGTCGTGCTCGCCACACAAAACCCCGTCGATCTCGATTACAAGGGACTCTCCAATGCCGGCACATGGTTCATCGGACGCCTACAAACCGAACGCGATAAAGCCCGCGTCATCGAAGGCTTGCTCGGCGCGTCGTCCTCGCTCTCGAAGGCGGATTTGGAAGCCCTCATGTCCGGGCTCGGAAGCCGAAAGTTTTTGCTCAACAACGTGCATGACTCCGGTCCCGTTGTATTCGAATCGCGATGGGTGATGAGTTACCTGCGCGGCCCGCTCACGCGCGATCAGATCAAGACGCTCATGGCCGACCGCCGAACGGTGACGCCCGCGTCCACTCCCTCCGGACCAACAAAAACATCATCGCAACCGCCCGCGCTTCCACCGGGAATTTCGCAGGTTTATCTCCCGTCTCCTAAACCGCTTGAACCCCGCCTGATCGGGGCCGCCAGCGTTCGCTTCTCCGATGCCAAAGCCGGCATCGACGCGACCCGCGAGCTTGTCGTTGCCGCGTCGTTCCCCGAGGGCGTCGCCAGTGTGAATTGGTCCGCTGCCGAGATTCTCGATGTCACGACCGCCGCTTTTGCGACGTCCGCTCCAGCAGATTCCGAATTCGAGAGCCTACCCTCTTCCGCCGCGCAACCAAAAAACTACGCGGGCTGGGAAAAAGACCTCGCCCGCTGGATCGCCGACAACGAACGCCAAGAAATCTTCAAGTGTCCATCACTCCGTCTCACATCCGCCGAGAACGAGACGCAGGCGGATTTTGCCGCCCGAGTCGCGCTGGCGTCACGCGAGCAACGCGATGCCAAAGTGGACGAACTCCGCAAGAAATTCGCCCCGAAGTTGAGCTCCATCCA
>JBBRHN010000057.1:0-9915 GCA_038222685.1 Chthoniobacterales bacterium
AATCCGCCAATCTCCAGAAGTCACCGTCGTCGCGCGAACGCGAATCAGAATCTCATCGTCCCCTGCGACCGGCTTGGGGACATCGACAATTCGGACGACGTCCGCGGAACCATAACCTGTGCAAATAGCAGCTTTCATCATCTGGGCGCCGAGCCTGATCGCAGCAGCGGGGAGATTTGTCAAAACAATGTCCGAAAACCTCTTAGAGAAGAGTGTGATTAAAACCGGGTGAGGTGGGAGAAAAAAAAAGTGTGAAGTGCGGGCTGGATGGGAGCGTGGGCATCCTGCCCGCTTCTCATGCGCTGCGAAGCTGCGCACTCCTTCGGGCTGGAGAGCAACGGAAAGAACCTGAACGACTCAACGAAAGTGAACACGATGCAGCATAACCACGACGACGAGCCTGTGAGCGGCGGGCTCCAACCAGACACTGCTATCGATTGCTCACCGGGTTAGAGCTGCCGTTCGAGAACGCCTTGGGGCAGAAAGCCGTAACCATGTTATGTCGGGCCAACGAGGTTCAAGGTTCGGAGCCTCCCAAGCCTTGGGAAAACCCCGTCCGGCGTCCGGCGAAGAAGTCCGCAAGGATCGAGTCGGCCAAGCCGCAATTGGAAAGCCCAGGCGAGGAGGGTCAAATCAATGCCCCGTTCCGACCTCTATCTATCCAGCCCGCACTGCACGTTTTTTAACTCCCACCTCACCCACTTTTAATCATACCCCCGAGGAACGCCTGAACTAATTCGTCGATGACGGCTTCGGGCATTGGCCGCACGGGGCCGAGAGGATGGCTGTTGATGATGGCTTCCGCTGTCGACTCGAGCACCTCGAGACGGTCGAAGGCATCCAGAAGCGATGTGCCTAGAACCATGACGCCGTCGTGCTCGAGCAGGCTGATGGGGAAATCCGGGCGACAGAGGGCGGCGAAGGCCTCGGGGGAGCCGTAGACCTTCTCAAACGGCACCGTCGCGACATCGCGCAGGAAAATGTAACTCTCAGGGATCGTGCGCGTATCGAGACCCGAGGCCGAAACCGCGAAAGCGGTTGAGTTGACCGGAGTGGCCATGGCGATGGCCTGCACAGAGGGATGCGCGCGGTAAATGGCGGCGTGAATCGGCAGGGCGCGGCTGGCGGTTTTTCCCGCTTCGATGCCTTCCGGCCCCGCGAGCACGAGCTCCTCTGGCTGGAGACTGGCGCGATCAACACCTGCCGGCGTCATCAGAAAACATCCACCCGGGAGGCGGGTGGAAAACGTGCCCTGACTACTAATAAGAAGGCGTTGTTTGTAGCCGCGACGGATAAAATCGCAAAGCTCGCGACGGAGCGCGCGTTCGGAGGATGTCGCCGGGCCCGGAGTCCACTCGGCGGGTTGAGCAGCACGTTGGCGGGCGAGCGCGAGACGGTCGTCGCTAAGAACTTTTGCTCCGCCAATCGCCTGCGCTTTAATTAGGGTTTTGGCTGTGAATTCGAGCGTCTCGAAGCGCACGAACGCCCGTTCGAATGTCTCAGCCGCGACAACGACGCCGTGATTTTCGAGGAGCACGCAATCCGAGCCCGCGGCAAAAACGGCTGCGATGCTCTCGCCGAGTCGTTCGCTCCCGGGCAGCGCATACGGTGCAAAGCCGACTCGTCCGCAAATCTCTTGGCTTTTTGGGAACAGGCGGGTGTCTGGCACGCGTCCGCAAATACTGAACGCCACCAGCGCGACGGGATGGGCGTGGACGATGCCGCGCAACTCGGGACGCGCGGCGTAGATTTGCCGATGGAAGGGTAATTCCGACGAGGGCTTGTGGCGTCCGGTGAGCGTGCCATCGGGTGCGATGGCCACGATGTCCTCGCGGCGAAGGGCTCCTTTGTCAATGCGCGCGGGAGTGATCCAGATGGTGCCGTCGTCTTCGCGAATCGAAAGGTTGCCGCCCGAGGTCGTCGTCATGCGGTAGCCGTAAATTCGCTCCATGGCAGCAACGAGACGGTCGGCAGGATGGAGGATATCGCGGGTCGGCATAAGTTCGTTTTGCACGGTTGTCGACGGAAAGAAAACGCAAAACCGTCATCGACTACGCTCGCGGCCAATTGATAATGGCATGATCATGAAAGTGCCGAGCGAACTACCCGCCGCGTCAGCGGACGCCGCCTTGGTTCTTCTGCGGCGGTTGATGGCCGGAGTGAATGCGGACTTAAGCGCGATGCCTTCGCGTGAGGCGGATCGCATTCACGACATTCGCGTGGGGATGAAAAAGTTCCGGGCGATTTTGGCGTTGCTCGACAAAGAAATTCCGGCCCGCACGTTGAAAGAGGCCGACCGTTTGGCGCGTGAGTTGAAGGGGCATTTTTCCTCCTCGCGGGATACCGAAGTGCTTCGGGATCTGCTTTTGGACTTGCTGCACAAAGAAAAAGCCAGCCAGCTTGTGAGCGAACTGGCTCTCGGTGAAACGCAGGGCTCGGCCTCCGATAGTATCCCTGCGGCTCAGGCTGTGGCGCTTCGCCTTGGTGCTTTGGTGGCGGGTTGGCGGCTCAAGAAAACCGGCAACTCGATTTTGCTGGAGGGATGGATGCGCACGTATCGTTCGGCGCGCCGGACGATGAAAATGTGCGAGAAAGACGGCGACGATTTTTTGTTTCACGAGTGGCGCAAGCGCATCAAAGAACTGCTCTATCAGTCGCTCATTCTGCCGGCCTCGACCGCACGGGCGTGGCTCGTTCCGCGCGCTGAGGCACTTGCTGCCACGCTAGGGAATCAGCATGATCTCGCCTTGCTCGACGCGCGATTTGCCGAACACCTTCCCGATCACCGCGCAGCGCGGATCGTTGCGAAAAAGAAACGCCGGCTTGCCGCGCGCGCTCTGTCACAGGGACGCCGGCTTCTCGCCGAAAAACCATCAGCCCTCCGCAAAAAACTCACAACACAATGAAAGAACCCGACTTGGAAATCCGCACGTATTTTGTCCGGGGAAAAAACGCGCTCGTCGCGCGCGCCGATTTCTCCGAGCTCTTCGCCGCATGGTATTTGCATCGCATGGACTGCGGCATCTCGCTGCCGCCCGCCGGCGATGCGCTCGGGCGCGATGCTCTTGCCGGGATCGCGCTGCACTGCGCCTCGCGTCCGCGCAACGAGTCGTGTGCGTGGACTGTGCATTTTGCGGCGGAGAAAATGAACCTCTTTGCGGCGGGAGACAACCGCCTTGGTTCGGTCGTTGTGAATGTTTTCACAGAGGACGTTCGTGAGATTGCGGCGAGCGTGTTTTATGCCGACGTAATTGAAGGCGCCCTGCCGCCGCGGCGCAGTGTGGTGGAGTTTGCGGACACCACGTTCCTGGGTGCGCTGGAGACGTTTTACCGCCAGAGCGAGCAACGTCCGGCGCGGTTTTTTTGGCACGGCGACGAAGATCTGGTGATGATTTCCGCGCAGCCAGATTGTGATCTTGAGTGGCTGGCCGCCTTGGATCGCGAGCAGGTTTTGAGACTGGATACCGATGTGGAACTCGCGCTTCTCGAAACGCGCAGCTTGAGGTTCGAGTGCGGATGCAATCAGGGTCGGATGCTCGATGTGCTGGCCCCGATTTTTCGCCAGCAGGGTGACGAACTCTTTGGTGGGGAGCAGACGATTCGCATTCATTGTCCGCGCTGCGGAGCACATCACGCGATCACTCGTGAGGCGCTGGAAGCTCACGTGGCTTAGCTCGGTTTTTCTTCAGGGCTCCGACGTGTTCCGCTTGTGCTCAGCGAAAAAGCGGTTACATACGGGCGTTCGCCATCTTAAATTATGCCTGATTTTCTATCGATTCCACCTCTTCTAGCTCAAGCTGCGTCGTCGGGAGATTTTGTCTGGGTTGCCTACGTCCTGTTTATCGGACTCGTGCTGGTGTTTTTGGCGTTGGATCTCGGGGTGTTTCACCGCGAGGCGCATGAGGTCGGCATGAAGGAAGCGATTTTTTGGAGCGCTATCTGGCTTAGCCTTGGGGTGGCCTTCACCGGATTTGTGTATCTGGCGTATCAAAACCACTGGCTGGGCCTCGGGGTCTCGACCCGCATGTTCAATCCCTTGGCGGCGACAGATGCGACGGTTCCTCTGATTATTTACGGCGAGGTGATGGGATGGACTGCGGCAGTCCAGTATTTGACCGGCTATGTGGTCGAAAAGTCGCTGGCGATGGACAACATTTTTGTCATCGCGATGATCTTCGGTTTTTTTGCGGTGCCAGGAAAATACCAACACCGCGTGCTTTTCTGGGGCATCATCGGGGCTTTGATTATGCGCGGCACGATGATCGGCGTCGGTGGCGAGTTGATCATGAAGTATCAGTGGATCCTGATCATCTTCGGTGTGTTTTTGCTCCTGACATCGCTGAAAATGGCATTGGTGGAGAGCCACAGCGATCCATCGCATAATCCTGTGGTGAAATTGGTGAAACGCATGGTCGATGTGACGACATTTTACGACGGGCAAAAGTTTTTGACCCGCCGGACATTGGCTCCGACCTACAGCAAAGATCCAGTGACCGGGCGCGACGTGATGGACCCGCCGCCCGCCGGAACGCTGCGTGCCAAGGCGGCGATCACCCCGTTGTTCCTGGCGCTGATCATGGTCGAGATTACGGATTTGGTTTTTGCGGTCGATTCGATCCCGGCTGTGTTCGCGATCACGCCTGATCCTTTCATCGTTTTTACGAGCAACATCTTTGCGATTCTCGGGTTGCGTGCGCTTTACTTCTGCCTGGCTGCATTGATTCAAAAGTTCCGCTACCTGAAACCGGCGTTGATTTTCATTTTGAGCTTTGTCGGCGTGAAGTTGCTGCTGCTGAGTCTGCCTCCGTATCTTGGCGTGATTGGGCTGGATGGCTTGAAGTCGATCAAGATCGATCCGTCTATCTCGTTGTTGGTGGTGTTGGGAATCCTGGTGATCGCGACGGTGCTCTCTGTGATTTTTCCCGAGAAAAAAGACGGTGAGGATTCGGCGAAAGCGTAGGTTTTTTCTCGACAGTGCGGAGGCAACGGGCGACTTAATGACGGCCTTATGAAAGTTGGCGTTTTCTCCGCGATCCTCAGCAGTTCCCCACTCAACAAAGCTCTCACCCACATCGCCGGTCTCGGTTGCGAAACCGTCGAGCTCGGCACAGGTGCCTACCCCGGCGATGCGCATTGTAAGCCCGCGGAGTTGCTCGCCAGCAAGCCAAAGCTGGAGGCATTCCTAGGCACGGTTGCCGCGAGCGGGCTGGAAATCAGTTCGCTCTCGTGCCACGGAAATCCGCTCCACCCTGACAAAGAAATCGCGGGCGATCACCATCAAGTTTTTCAGAATACCGTGAAGCTTGCCGGCAAGATTGGCGTGCCTGTTGTGACGACATTTTCGGGCTGCCCGGGCGATCACGCCGGAGCGAAGTCGCCAAATTGGGTCACGTGTCCGTGGCCACCGGATTTCCTCACTGTCTTGGACTGGCAGTGGAATAAAGTCGCTATTCCGTATTGGAAAAAACAAGCGGCGTTTGCGAAATCCCACGGCGTGAAGATTGCGTTTGAGGCGCATCCGGGTTTCCTCGTTTACAATCCCGAGACGATGCTGCGGATGCGAGCCGAGTGCGGCGAAGTGATCGGCGCAAATTTCGACCCGAGCCACTTTTTCTGGCAGGGAATCGATCCGGTGAAAGCCGTTCGTGCGCTGGAGGGAGCGATTCACCACGTGCACGCCAAAGACACTGGTCTCTACCCGATCAATGCCGATGTAAACGGCTACCTCGATACGAAACACTACGGCGACGAAAAAAACCGCTCGTGGATTTTCCGCACCGTGGGCTACGGGCATGGGCTGGAATTTTGGGCCGATTTTGTGAGCACGCTGCGCATGTGCGGTTACGACGGCACGCTCTCGATGGAGCATGAGGATAGCTTGATGTCGCCTGCGGAGGGCCTGAGAAAGGGCGTGGAGTTTCTCCAATCCGTTGTGATTCGCGATCCCAAGGGCGAGGTCACCTGGGCGTGATCCGCAACGTCCTGCTCGACTGGTCGGGCACGCTGGCAAACGATCTCCCGGCGGTCGTGCGGGCGACAAATGCGATTTTCCGCGAGTATGGCCGTCGCGAGCTCACGCTGGAGGAATTTCGCCATCACTTCCGTTTGCCGTTCTCGGGATTCTATGCCGAGTTGCTGCCGGAGGCAACGAGTGAGGGGCTCGAGGTGCTTTACGAACGATTTTTTCGCGGACTCCAAGAGGATATCCCTCTGCTGCCCGGGGCGATGGAATTTCTCCAATTTTGTCGCGCGACTGGACGGCGGATGTTTTTGCTCAGCACGATTAAGGCAACGCATTTTGAAGAGCAGGCTGGACGCCTCGGCGTGCGCGATTTTTTTGAAGTCGCATACGTCGAGATCATGGACAAGCGCGAGAAAATCCGCGAAATCCTCACGACGCATGATCTCGATCCTTCCGAGACGATGTTCGTTGGCGACATGGTTCACGATATCGAAACGGCACGCCATGGCGGTGTTCTTGACGTCGCGGTGCTCACGGGATTCGATCCGGTCGAAAAACTTTTGCCCGCGAAACCCACAGTGATCGTCCGCGACCTTCCGTCACTCCAAAGACTCCTGGCGTGAACGAGATCTTCATTCGCGGACTGCGCGCCCGGGCATTCATCGGAGTTCCGGACGAAGAGCGTGCTTCGGCTCAAGAGCTTGTGCTCGATATCACGCTCGAACCGAAGACACCGTTTGCCGATCTCGGCGACGACCTGTCAAAAACTGTCGACTACGCGGTAGTCGCCGCGCGTGTGATCTCCATTGTCGAGGATCGTCCAAGGCACCTCATCGAAACCCTTGCCTCGGACATCGTCAGCGCACTGCTCGCAGAGTTTCCCGCTCGCGCGGCAACCGTCGAGATCCGCAAGTTCATCCTTCCAAACACCGACCATGTGGCTGTGCGTTGTTGCGCGGAGTCGAGTTCCAACAATCGCTGAAGATCGGCGTTTTCTTTGTTTACTCGCACAAGGATAATCTGCTAGAAATCAACAACGTCATGCGAATTTCCCAGTGCCCCCTTGCTCTGCTTTTTTTGGTTCCGCTGCTTCTCGTCGCCCCGTTGCACGCGCAGCAAGCGCTAAACTCCGAGGTGCTGATCACCAAAATCGAGCCAACTCTGATCGACTCCCCCAAGCTCTCGGGCGGGTATTCCAAAAAATCCCAAGGTCGTCCCGCCCAGTGGCTTGAGGTCGAGGTCACCTTTGACAGGGCCGCCGTGCCAAAAGCTCCGAAGTATGCCGACGAACTCACGGTCAGCTATTTCATCCTCTTCAAAAACGACAACGTCACCGAAGACCGCAAACAGACCCTCCTCACCGGCTCCGTCACGCATATTCATGTTCCTCAAGAAAAAAACCTCCACTCCGTCGCATTCGTAAGCCCCCGCACGCTGGCGAAATTTTTCGATGGGAAAGTCCCCGTCAATGCAACGCAGGCCGTCGTGGATATCGGCGTCACCATCTCCGGCAAAGAGGGTCTGCTTGCCATCTCGACATTCAAAGGCCAGATCAAAGGCGACAAAGGGTGGTGGGATAACACTCAACTCTATACCCCGACTCCCGGCTTCGTGTTAAACAAAAACGACACGCCGTTTGCTCCTTTGGAATGGGATTACTACGAGGCGATCAAGCCGAAGGCTGCGAACTAAGGCCCCGTCCCGGAAGAAATCTCAATGGCCAAACCTGAACGCATTCTTGCCCTTGACCTCGGTATGCAGACCGTCAGTCTCGCCGAGTTTCGCAAGCTCCCCAACGGCGGCTTGAGTCTCCACGCGTATAAAGAGAGCGAACTCATCGCCGACCCCTCTGCTGACGCCACACGAGGTCTCCAGATCGAGGAAGCCGTCAAGGAACTCGCCACGGCCTTCAAGGCCACTAAAGAGTCTGTCAATTTCTGTCTTCCTTCTCAGTCGGTCTTCGCCCGCTTCGTCAAACTCCCAGGCAGCACACCCGATGATGTCACGGGCATTATTGGCTTCGAGGCTCAGCAAAACGTGCCTTTCCCCATTGATGAAGTCGTTTGGGACTACCAGATCATGGGCAAACAACGCGACGGAGCATGGGATGTCGTGCTCGTCGCCATGAAGGCCGATCAACTCACCGAGATCAGCGGCTCGGTCTCCAGGGGCGGGCTTATCCCCCAGACCATCGACGTGGCTCCCATGTCCGTCTTTAATGCTTTCCTCTACAATTATCCAGAGGCTACCGGTTGCTCGCTCCTTGTTGATATCGGGGCCCGCACGACCAATCTGATTTTTGTCGAAGCCGATCGCGTGTTCAGCCGCAGCATTCCCGTCGGCGGCAACACGATCAGTGCGGCTGTCGCCAAGGAGTTCGGCCAGGATATCACACTCGCGGAACGTTTGAAAATTGAACGCGGATTCGTTGGTCTCGGAGGCGCGTATGCCGAGCCGAACGATCCCACCGAGGCCCGCGTCGCCAAGGTCATTCGCAACACGATGACCCGTCTGCACGCAGAGATTGCCCGCTCCATCAGCTTCTACCGCACCAGTCAAGGCGGCAGCCAACCGCTCCGGGTTTTTCTTTGCGGCGGCACTGCCAGCCTGCCTTATATGCCGGAGTTCTTCAGTGAAAAACTTCAAACGCCCATCGAGTTTTTCAATCCCCTCCGCAATGTCACCGTCGCCGACGCAGCGGTGGCCGCTCAGCTTTCGACCAAAGCCCACACTGTCGGCGAACTCGTTGGCACTGCCCTCCGTGCGCTGGGAGATTGCCCCATCGAGATCAACCTTCGACCACCCTCCGTCGTACGCGAGCAGGATCTCGCCCGGCGCAAGCCGTTTCTGGTTCTCGCTCTCGTCTGCCTCCTCGCCGCGCTAGGCGTGTGGTGGCTGTATTTCAGCCAAGCCACGAAAGTCACCGAAGAGGTCCTTGCCGGCGTGCAGGCCGATGTCTCGAAACTGCAAGGCTTCTCCACCGCTATCGACAAAGTCGCCGCTGAGCGAAAAGTGCAGGAAGCCCTCGCGGCTCCACTGTTGGTAGCCGCCGCTGAGCGCTCAGCGTGGGCGACGATTCTCGACGAACTCGGCGCCAAACTCCCTTCACGTTACATTTGGATTACCGAGCTTCGGCCGATGGTCGGTGGCAAAGCAATGTCGCTCGCGGACCCGAAAAGTACACAGGGCTCAACCTCCGCCGCACCGTCTGCCCAGCCTGCAGTCCCGCCCAGACCCGGGCAGGCTCCCGCAGGGTCGCCCTCGATCGACGCGCTCGAAGTCAAGGGCCTCTATCTCGACAATCCTCCCAACGAAAAACAAGCGCGCATCATTGACGAGTTCGTCGAGAATCTCAAATCCTCGCCGACCTTTGTCATCGGCGACGACAAGACCAAAATCATTATCCAACGCACCACGCCGACCGGCGAGTCATGGGCTTACGGTTACACGCTCATTCTTCCCCTTAGCACCCCCATCCCGCTTCCATGAACTGGTTCAAGGAAAATCCCTTTCTCGCTGGTCTCGTTGCCGCCGCCGTCATCGCTGGCGGCGCGATGAGCTACATGGTCTTTCAGTCTTGGACGGCCTACACAGGGGCGAGTGACTCCTACACGGCGGCAGTCACAGCCCTTCATCAGCTTCAAAACAAGGTGCCTTTCCCGAGCGAGGCCAACCTGAAGGTCGCTCAGGCGGCTGTCTCCGATTACTCGAACAAGATCACTCAACTTCGATCGAACCTTTCCGAAATGGAGCTCCCCCTCGATACGACGATTACCCCGCAGCAATTTCAGGATGGACTTCGCGCCGCCGTTAACGACCTCAAAGACCGCGCCGCCGCCAATAACGTCAAACTACCAGACAACTTTTACCTTGGCTTCGATACCTACCAAACCCAGGTTCCGACCGATCTGGCGGCACCGTTTCTGAACCGTCAGCTCGCCGTCATTAATGCG